>JBFWNZ010000081.1:0-12479 GCA_050250795.1 Alphaproteobacteria bacterium
GTCGGATTCGCCCCAGAGCGCAGCGCGGGAAGTCGGCTATTTCTTCAGCGAGCTGGAGATCGTCGGCTGACGCCAGCCTTCGGATGTCTGATATGAAAACGGCGCGCCGGAGGGCGCGCCGATTTGCATTCGAGCCCCTGCTCGGAACTCAGACGAGGGTCGCCGCCATCAGCAGCAACAGCACCGCGACGCCGATCGAGCCGTAAAGCACGAAACGTCCGACGCCGTGCCACGTCTCAAGATGCTCCTTGGGCGCCCGCAGGAATTGCATTTCCGGTTCCATTGCTCGTCTTCCCCTTCCGGCCGAATTGCATGCGTTGGCATTCTGGTATACCGGCCCGCGCCACGGTGCAAGAAGATCAGACGGCGGGCCCGATCATCGCGCCTTGCGGACAAGCCGCGCCGGCGATCCGGACCCGCGCGCCGTCCACGGCGATCCGTCCTTCGGCGATCAGTCGGACCGCGAGCGGATAGATCGCGTGCTCCTGTTCCAGCACGCGGGCGGCGAGGCGGGCTTCGTCATCGTCGGGGCCGACCGGGACCGCCGCCTGCAGGATGATGGGGCCGCTATCCATCTCCGGGCGGACGAAATGAACGGTGCAGCCGGAAAATCGGGCGCCGGCCGCAATCGCATCGCGATGTGCGTGCACGCCCTTGAAGGACGGCAGCAGCGAGGGGTGGATGTTGATGATGCGGTCGCCCCAGCTTTCCACGAACTCTGCGGTCAGCAGCCGCATGAAGCCCGCAAGGCAGACCAGTTCGATCCCCGCGTCCCGGAGGTCGCGGTTCAGCGCGTCGTCGAAGGCCGCGCGGCTGGGATAATCGCGATGGTTCACGACCGCGGTCTGCACGCCGGCGGCGGCGGCCCGTTGCAGGCCGGCCGCATCGGGAACGTTCGACACGACGCGGGCGATGCGCGCGGGATAGCCGGGGTTTGCGGCAGCGTCCAGCAGGGCTTGCAGGTTGCTGCCCCGACCCGAGATCAGCACGCCGACCTTCATCTTTTCCGCCATCAGGGCAGGCCGTCGATATGCACCCGCTCGGTCCCGGAGGCGGGCTCGATCCGCCCGATCCGGTATACGGTTTCGCCGGCCGCTGCCAGGGCGGCGGTCACGGCGTCGGCCGCGTCCGGCGGCACCACGGCGATCATGCCGATGCCGCAGTTGAATGTGCGGGCGAGTTCGGGACCGGTAACGCGTCCGGCCTGGGCGATCCAGTCGAAGACCGCGGGCCGCTGCCATGCCGACCAGTCGAGCCGGGCACCCAGCCCATCCGGCAGAACCCGCGGCAGGTTTTCCAGCAATCCGCCGCCGGTGATATGGGCCAGTGCGCGCACGCCGCCGGTCGCCAGCGCGGCGCGGCAGGACGCGACATAGATGCGCGTCGGCGTCAGCAGGGCTTCGCCCAGGCTTCGG
This sequence comes from Alphaproteobacteria bacterium, assembly GCA_050250795.1. GTDB lineage: Bacteria > Pseudomonadota > Alphaproteobacteria > UBA8366 > UBA8366 > JBFWNZ01. The sequence goes on from JBFWNZ010000081.1 coordinate 1,416, forward strand.
GACGGGTCGAAGGGCGCGGGCGCGGCATAGTCCGCGCCAAGTCGCTCGACGAGCCGGCGCACCAATGAGTAGCCGTTGGAATGCAGGCCGCTGGAGGCCAGGCCGAGAAGCAGGTCGCCGTCGCGGACCGTGGCGCCGGTGAGGGCCTTGTCGCGCTCGACGGCGCCGACGGAAAAACCGGCAAGGTCGTATTCGCCGTCGGCGTAGAAACCCGGCATCTCCGCCGTCTCGCCGCCGACCAATGCGCAGCCCGCTTCGCGGCAGCCGGCCGCAATGCCGGAAATCACCGTGGCGGCTATGCCTTCCTCAAGGCGTCCCGTGGCGAAATAATCCAGGAAGAACAGGGGTTCGGCGCCCTGCACGATCAGATCGTTGACGCACATGCCGACAAGGTCGATGCCGACCGTATCGTGCTTGCCGGTGGCGAAGGCGATCCGCAGCTTGGTTCCGACCCCGTCGGTGGTCGAAACCAGCAGCGGGTCCTTGAAGCCGGCCGCGCGGGGATCGAAGAAGGCCCCGAAGCCGCCGAGCGAGGCATCGGCGCCGGGACGTGCCGTTGCCTTTGCAAGCGGCTTGATCCGTTCGACAAGCGCGTTGCCGGCAGCGATATCGACCCCCGAATCGCGATAGGTGAGGCCGTCGCCACTCATGATCTTGCCGGTGTCCTCAAGCTTCAATCCGCGGGCGGCACAGCCGGGCTGCCGCTGTGGTATCCTCGCCCGCTAGGCTGTATAACGGGGGCGACCATACCCCATCCAGGATCGTTTGCAATGTTTGTTCGACCCCGCGCCGGGCATGTCGTGGCGCTGACCTTCGCGATACTGCTGATGCAGATTCCGCCGGCCGGGGCACAGACGCGCGACGTGTATACGGCGACCGGCGTGCCGGTCGACGAGAAGGCCGCGGACGGGGTCGAAGCCAAGCGGCAAGGGCTGGTCGCCGGGCAGCGGACGGGCCTGCGCATGGTGATGGAGCAGATCACCCTGAACGAGGATCACGACCGCCTGCCGAATCCCGGCAACGACGCGATCCGCGGGCTGGTCCGCGATTTCAGCGTCGAAAGCGAGAAGTTCGGCGGCGGGCGCTATCTTGCGCAGCTCACGGTGCGATTCCGCGCCGACGGCGTGCGCCAGCTGCTCCAGGAACGGGGCATTCCCTTTGCGGAAACCGCATCGGGTCCGCTGGTCGTTCTGCCCGTCTATCAGGCTGGCGGACGGACGACGCTGTGGGACGAGCCGAACCCGTGGCTTGCGGCCTGGGGACGGTACACCATGACAGGCGGCCTCGTGCCCTTGAAGCTGCCGCTTGGCGACCTTGCCGATGTGACCACCATCAACGCCGAGCAGGCGCTGGCCGGCAAGCCGGAGAATGTGGCAGCCATCGCGCGGAAGTATGGCGCGGTCGGCGCGCTGGCGGTTGCAGGCCAACTCGATCCGGCCGGACGGGACGGCGGGCCGCTGCTGCAGGTCTCGATGACACGCTACAGTTCCGGAATGGAAAGCAGCACGATCGTCCAGGGCTATGCGGGGCGGGCCGGCACCACGCAGGATGCACTGTTCGACGCGGCCGTCGCGGACATGGTCGGGCAGTTGCAGGAGGCCTGGAAGCGCGAGAACCTGCTGCGGCCGGGTGCGAGCACCAGCGAGCAGTGGTTGCAGGTTCGTGTCCCGATCGCCCAGCTTGGCGATTGGCTGGCTGTGCGCGACCGGCTCAACCGAATTCCGACGGTGACCCGGACGGAGGTTGCGCGTCTGTCGACGCGCGAGGCGGTGCTGGACCTTCGCTATCGCGGAACGCCCGAACAGTTGCGGATCGCCATGGCGCAGCAGAGCCTAAACCTCGACTATCGCCAGGACATCCAGAACTGGGTGCTGATGCCGGCGGGGGGCCGCTGAGGCGGCAGGCAACGCATGCGGAACCCGCGGTTCGGGCCGCTTCCCCGCAATCTGCCGAATCTGATCACGATGGCGCGGCTGCTTGCCGTGCCGGTAATCGTGTGGCTGATCCTGGGCGGGCGCTACCAGTCCGCATTCTGGCTGTTCGTCGCGGCGGGCGTGTCGGACGCGGTCGACGGCGTGCTGGCCAAGCGGTTCGGCATGGCGACCGCGCTGGGCGCCTATCTCGATCCGATTGCCGACAAGGCGCTGCTCATCGGCGTCTATCTGACGTTGGGGGCTGCGAACCAAATCGCGGACTGGATCGTCATTCTGGTGGTATTTCGCGATCTCCTGATTCTTGGCGGGGTGGTGGTGGGACAGATGCTCGGAATCGGAACCGCGGTGCAGCCGATCATGATCAGCAAGCTCAACACGCTGGCGCAGATCGTGCTGGCGGCGTCGGCGATGGGGCTTCTGGCGTTCCGGCTCGACGGCGGGCCGGCCCTCGATATTCTCCAGGCGTTCGTCGCGGCGACGACGGTGGTCTCGGGGCTGGCCTATCTGTACCGTTGGGTTTCGGGTGCGTCCCAAGGCGGACAGGGGCAATGACGACACAGCAGCGCAGCTTGATCTGGCTCGGGATTCTCGGCGGCCTGCTGCTGATTCTGTGGGTTCTGGGCGATATCATGCTGCCCTTCGTGGCCGGCTTCGTTCTCGCCTATTTCCTCGATCCGGTCTGCGATTGGCTTCAGCGGCGCGGCCTGTCGCGCGTCATGGCCACGGCGCTGGTAACGATTGCGTTCGTGCTGCTGGCGGCGTTGGTCCTGGCCCTGCTCGTGCCGATGCTCTACGGCCAGTTGGCGGATTTCCTGTCCCGGCTGCCGCACTACCTGGACATCCTGCACGACCGCGCCGCCCCGCTTCTGCACTGGGTGTCCGAAAGCCTGGGGCTGGGCAACGACGAGGCGATGGGAAGTGCGGCCACCAGCCAGATCGGCGATGCCGCAAAGTTCGGCGGCCAGTTGCTTGGCCGCGTCGCCTCCAGCCTGGGGGCTGCGGTCGGCGCCCTGTCCGTCGTCGCGATCACGCCCATCGTAACCTTTTATCTGTTGCGCGACTGGGACCGCATCGTGACGAAGATCGATAGCTGGCTGCCGCGGCAGCACGCCGATACCATCCGCGAACAGGCGCGGCTCGCGGACCGGGCCCTGGCCGGCTTCGTGCGCGGCCAGTTCCTGGTCTGCATCATCCTCGGGACCTTCTATGCCGTCGCCTTGACGGTGGCGGGACTGGATTTCGGCATGATCGTGGGGCTGGTCGCCGGGTTGATCTCGTTCATTCCCTATGTGGGTTCGCTGGTCGGGCTCGTGCTTTCGGTCGGGATGGCGGTGGTGCAGTTCGACGACTGGACCTCCGTGTTGATCGTCGCGGGGATATTCTTCGCGGGACAGGCGGTGGAAGGAAATGTCCTGACCCCCAAGCTTGTCGGCGACCGGGTGAACGTGCCGGCGGTGTGGATCATGTTTGCGCTGCTTGCCGGCGGCAGCTTGTTCGGTTTTGTCGGCGTGCTGCTTGCGGTGCCGATGGCCGCCGTGATCGGGGTTGCGGTGCGTTTCGCGCTCGATCGGTATCTCAACAGCGCGCTATACGCCGGCGGTTCAGTGCACCCGGACAGCGATCCCCGCCCGTGACCGCGGGGGGCCAGATTCCCCTCGACCTGCCGCATCGCAGGGCGCTTGATCGTGAGGATTTTCTGGTTGCGGACTGCAACCGTGTCGCGGTCGGGTGGATCGACCGCTGGCCCGAATGGCCCTCGCCGGCCCTGGTCCTCTACGGTCCCGAAGGAGCCGGAAAGACGCATCTCGCCGCCGCGTGGCAGGGGCTGTCCGGCGCCATCTGGTGCGACGCCGCGACCCTCGATGTGGCGGATGTGGGCCGGTTGACCGGGCAGGGGCAGACAGCATTCGTCGCCGACGCGGCGGATGTGTCCGACGCCGACCAGCGCGCCCTGCTGCATCTCTACAACATCGTCGCCGAGCGGCAGGGCCATCTGGTTCTGACCTGCCGGGAGCCGCCTGCCCGGTGGCACGCGACACTGCCGGACCTTCGCTCGCGGCTCGCCGCGGCCGGCACGGCGGCGCTCGGTGCACCCGACGATGCGCTTCTCGCTGCGGTGATGGTCAAGCAGTTCGCCGACCGGCAGTTGCAAGTTGGAGCGGAACTGCCGGCCTTCATCCTGCCGCGGATCGAACGGTCATTCGCGGCGGTCGGGCGAATCGTCGCGGCCCTGGACCGCGCGGCGCTTGCGGCGCACCGTCCGATCACCATACCGTTGGCGCGCGACGTGCTGGCCCGGATCGAGGCCGAAAACATGACCGTGAACGGGGAGGACTGACCGGATGGATCTGGGTATTGCGGGCCGCAAGGCCATCGTCTGCGCCGCGTCGAAGGGGCTGGGCAAGGCCTGCGCGCTGTCGCTGGCGCGCGAGGGCGTGGCGCTCACCATCAACGCCCGCACCGCGGCGGCCCTGGAGGCGGCGGCGGCGGAAATCCGCGCCGAAACCGGGATGACCGTCAACGCGGTCGCGGCCGACATCACGACCGAGGAGGGCCGCAAGGCCGTGCTGGCCGCGTGCCCCGATCCGGATATCCTGGTGAACAATGCGGGCGGGCCGCCGCCGGGCAATTTCCGCGACTGGGACCGCGATACCTGGATCAAGGCCGTCGATGCCAACATGCTGGCGCCGATCATGCTGATCCGCGCGACGGTCGACGGCATGATCGCCCGGAAATTCGGCCGGATCGTCAATATCACCTCGGCTGCCGTGAAAGCCCCGATCGACATTCTCGGCCTGTCCAACGGCGCTCGCGCCGGTCTGACGGGCTTCGTCGCCGGGCTGTCGCGCGAAACCGTGCGGCACAACGTCACGATCAACAATCTGCTGCCCGGCCCGTTCGCGACCGACCGGTTCTTCGACAATGTCCGGTTCCAGGCGGAGAAGTTGAAGGTCGATGCGGACGAACTGCTCCGGAAGCGCTACGCAGAGAACCCGTCCGGCCGTGTCGGGGATCCGGCGGAGTTCGGCGATGCCTGCGCCTTCCTCTGCGGTGCGCGTTCGGGCTATATCACCGGACAGAATATGCTTCTGGACGGCGGCGCCTTCCGGGGAACGCTGTAGCGGTCCGATACACAGGAGACGCGGACCGGTCGCATGCGGCCAGCCTATAATCCCGAGTTCGAGTTGAAGCTGTCGCTGGACGAAGCGACCGCTGCGGCATTCGCGGAACGGCCTTGGCTGCACAAGCTGGTCAAGGGCGAGGGCGAATGCCGTCATCTGGTCAGCGTCTATTTCGATACGCCGCGTCATGCCCTGCGCAAGGCGGGGATGGCCTTGCGCATCCGCGTCGATGGCGACCGCCGGGTTCAGACGTTGAAGGCGCCGATACCGGGACCGGCCGGGATTCAGTCGCATGCCGAATGGACGGCGGATGTCGAAGGCGACCGACCGGACCTGACCCTTATCGGCGACGACGATTTGCGCCGCCGGCTGGTGGATCGGGGTTATTCGACCCGTCTCCGCCCGATGTTCGTCACCGATTTCGTGCGCCGCCGCTGGCGCGTGAAGGGCGGCGGCGCGACCGTTGAGCTCGCGCTCGACATCGGCGAGATTCGCGCGACCTCGCCCGGTGGCGCACCGGCGGTTGCGGCAATCCGCGAGGTCGAGCTCGAACTGCTGTCGGGCAAGGTCGGTCGGCTTCACGATCTGGCGCTTCGCCTCTGCGAGGCGGAGGACGTTCAGCCGGGGCACCAGACGAAGGCCGAACGCGGCTATCTGCTTCTGCAGCAGCGACAGGCCAGGTCGGTAAAGGCAGAGCCCGTAGCGTTGTCTCCGGATGCAACGGTCTGGGACGGTTTCGACGCCGTTGCGAAGAACGGGCTGCGGCATCTGCTCATGAACGAGGCCGCAGCGCGGCGCGGCGATCCGGAGGGAATCCATCAGTTCCGGGTGGCGATCCGGCGATTGCGGGCAACCCTGCGCGCGTTCAAGGCCATGCTTCCCTATGCAAGCCGCAAGGGGTTCAACGGCGAGCTACGCTGGTTGCAGCAGCGGCTGGGCCCGGCGCGCGACTGGCACGTTTTCCTCGACGAGACCTTGCCCGAGATCGTTCCCGACGACGCGAACGGGAAGGTTGCGACCCATCTTCGCAGGCTGGCCCGGCGGGAGCGCCGCGACGGTCTGGCGGATGCGGCGGCAATCCTCGGCAACCGGCGTTATGCCCGGCTGCTGCTTCACCTTCAGCGCTGGCTGGCGCATCTGCCTGAGGAAGATGAGGCGGGAGGGCTGAAGAAGCCCCTGGCGCGGTTCGCGCGACAGGTGCTGGATGCGGCCCATAAGGATCTGTTGCGCTGTGACGCGGGCTTCGCCCGGATGTCGAGCTCGGAACTGCATCGGCTGCGCATTCTGGCGAAGAAGCTGCGTTACGCGTCGGAGTTCTTCCGCTCGCTTTATCCCGGTGCCGCGGCCTCCGCCTATATCCGCAGCCTTGCCCGGCTCCAGGACCGGCTGGGGCGCATCAACGACGCCGAGGTCGCGCGCCAGATGGTCGCGGGTGCGAAGGAGGGACGGGTGCTGCCCGAAGCGGAACGGCTGGTCCGTCGCTGGTCGGATGCCCGCATCCGGAGCGGCCGCCGCAAGCTGGCACCGTTCTGGCGGCGGTTTGCGCAGCAGCCGCCTTTCTGGCGCGATTGAATCGGGTCAGTCGGGCTCGGCCAGTTCGCGGGGACGGATGTGGAGCAGCAATTGCCCGTCGCCATCGGCGATCTCGGCCCATGAGCGGGCGTCGAAACGCAGGGCTGTGAGCGTCCCGGTCGGATAGCGCTCCGCCAGCCGCGCCATATCCCGTGGGTCGCCGCGTCCGGCGAGACCGGAGGCCAGATCGCCGATGCCGGGATTGTGCCCGATCAGCAGCACGGACGTCTCCGAGACCACAGACAGCCGGGCACGCAGTTCCGGAGGGTCTGCCAGGTAAAGCGCTTCGTCGAATTCGATGCGAGGCGGCCTTTCCAGCGCCGGAAGAATGAGGTCGAGCGTCTCTCGTGTCCGTTGCGCCGTAGAGCATAGGACAAGATGCGGCTTGAGGCCGATCCGGCGCATCTCGATGCCGATTCGGCGGGCGGCCTCGCGACCGCGCCGGTTCAGCGGCCGATCCCGATCCTCAAGCCCCGCATGCCCCCAACTCGATTTCGCATGGCGCAGGAGGTAGAGCGCAAGCATGGATGGGGCTTCCCGGCGGGCTGGGGGTATCGTCCTGTCTTGTCACGTTAAATTGATGTATTTGTCGTAAGCGTGCCAGGGATGAAACAGGTTCATGACATGGGGCAATGATGGAAACCACCCTGGGCGGAGCGGACGAGATGACGGCCATGCCGATGCTGGCGGCGGCGAGTGAAGCGCCGACTCTGTCCTCGCCCGAGCGGTTCATCAATCGCGAACTGTCCTGGCTCGCCTTCAACACGCGCGTGCTGGAAGAGGCGGACAACGAGAAGCATCCGCTGCTGGAGCGTGTCCGGTTCCTGGCGATCTCGGCCAGCAATCTGGATGAGTTCTACATGGTTCGGGTGGCCGGCCTGAAAGGACAGGTGGCCGCCGGTGTCGCAGATCCGAGCCAGGAAGGTCTGACCCCGGCCCAGCAGCTTGAGGCCATCCATCGTGAGGCGCGGGTTCTGCTGCAGGCCCAGCAGGATTGCTGGGACCGGTTGCAGGCGAAGCTGAAACGCCACGGGGTCTGCGTCGTCGATCCCAAGCATTGCACGAAGGCCGAGCGGGAATGGCTCGAGAGCTGGTTCTCCGACCAGGTCTTCCCCGTTTTGACTCCGCTCGCGGTCGATCCTGCGCATCCGTTCCCGTTCATCCAGAACGGCGGCCTGGTGATGGCGCTGTCCTTGAAGCGCGAGTCCGACGGCATGGAGTTGAACGGGCTGGTCCCGCTGCCGTCCGGCCTCGACCGCTTTGTTCGCCTGCCCAGCGACGGCGACCGTTACGTCGTGCTGGAGGCCATGATCTATCGCTATATCAATCGTCTGTTCCCCGGTTTCGGCGTGCGCGGCCACGGCATGTTCCGGGTCATCCGCGACAGCGAGATGGAGATCGACGAAGAGGCGGAAGATCTTGTCCGGACTTTCGAGACGGCCCTGAAGCGCCGCCGCCGCGGCCATGTCATCCGCCTCAAGATCGATTCCTCGATGCCCGCAGACCTGCGGCAGTTCGTGATCGAGGAAATGGCCGTCGACGCGGCGGATGTGTTCGATGTCAGCGGGCTGCTGGGCGTGGCCGATGTCAAGCAGGTCATATCGCCGACGCGGAACGACCTGCTGTTTCCGCCCTACAAGCCCCGGTTCCCGGAGCGCGTCCGGGACTTCGGCGGCGACTGCTTCCTGGCGATCCGGGCCAAGGATTTCGTGGTCCATCACCCCTATGAGAGTTTCGACGTGGTGGTGCAGTTTCTGCGCCAGGCCGCGCGCGATCCCAATGTCGTGGCGATCAAGCAGACCCTCTATCGAACCTCGGAGGATTCGCCCGTCGTGGCGGCCTTGATGGAAGCGGCCGAGGCGGGAAAGTCCGTGACCGCGCTGGTCGAGTTGAAGGCCCGCTTCGACGAGGCCGCGAATATCCGTTGGGCCCGCGACCTGGAGCGGGCGGGCGCACAGGTGGTCTACGGCTTCATCGATCTCAAGACCCATGCAAAGGTGTCGCTGGTGGTGCGCCGCGAAAGCGGCCAGCTGCGCACCTATACGCATTTCGGCACCGGCAACTACAATCCGGTGACGGCGAACATCTATACCGATCTCAGCTTTTTCACCTGCGATCCGGCCTTGGGGCGTGACGCGTCGCGAGTGTTCAACTACATGACCGGCTATGCCGAGCCGGAGGGGATGGAGAAGCTGTCGATCGCGCCGATCAATCTGCGGACGACGCTGTTGCGCCTCATCGAGGACGAGATACAGCACGCCCAGGCCGGCCGGCCGGCCAGCGTCTGGGCAAAGCTCAATGCCCTGGTCGAAGGCAGCATGATCGATGCGCTGTACCGTGCGAGCCAGGCCGGGGTCCAGATAGACTTGGTGATTCGGGGGGTGTGCTGCCTGAGGCCCGGCGTCCCGGGACTGTCCGACAATATCCGGGTCAAGAGCATTGTCGGCCGTTTCCTCGAACATGGCCGGATCGTGTGTTTCGGTGCAGGCCGGCAGATGCCGTCCACCGACGCCAAGGTCTTTGTATCCTCGGCCGACTGGATGCCGCGAAACCTGTACCGGCGTGTGGAAAGCCTCGTGCCGGTCGAGAACGAGACGGTGAAGCGCCAGATTCTGGAACAGGTGATGGCCGGAAATCTGTCCGATGTCGCGCAAAGCTGGGAGATGCAGGCGGATGGCAGTTACCGGCGGATGCCGGCCGGTGCGAACGCCTTTTCGGCGCATACCTATTTCATGACCTATCCCAGCCTCTCCGGCCGCGGCAGCGCGTTGAAGCGTTCCCGGCCCGTGAAGCCACCATTGTTGCAGAAATCCTGAGGGGGCATGTCGGGCATTCTCAGTCCAGGCCGTTCGACCAGCGGCGGCAGAGGAAAGGGCAGCGTTGCTGCCGTCATCGATATCGGCTCCAACTCGATCCGTCTGGTCGTCTATGGCGGGCCCACGCGGGCGCTGCTGCCGGTCTTCAACGAAAAAGTCCTGTGCGGGCTGGGTCGCGATCTGGATGCGACCGGCCGGCTGCACCCGCCGGGCGTCAAGCTGGCGTTGGAAAGCCTGGCACGGTTCGTCGCCTTGTTGCAGGCGATGCCGACCCGCCGGATCGAGGTGGTGGCGACCGCAGCCGTTCGCGAGGCGAGCGACGGGGCGGCCTTTGTCGAGGAAGTCGAGCGCCGGACGGGACTATCGGTCCGGGTCGTCTCCGGCGAGGAGGAAGGCCGTCTGTCCGCGTTGGGGGTGCTGGCGGGGCTTCCGGAGGTCGATGGCGTGATCGGCGACCTGGGCGGCGGCAGTGTCGAACTGGTGAATCTTGCGTCGGGGGCGATGCTCAGCCAGACCACGCTTCCCATCGGCCCGTTGCGGCTCGGCAAGGGGCTTGCGACCTCCGACGGGCGCCGGCGGAAACTGATCGATCAGACGCTTGGCAGCGTGCCTTGGCTCGCCGCCGGCAAAGGACGCCCCTTCTATGCCGTCGGCGGTGCCTGGCGCGAGCTTGCGCGTATCCATATGTCCCAGACGGCCTATCCTCTCCACATCATCCACCATTACGGGATGCCGGCGGGCGAGGCGGTGGAGTTCTGCAACTTCATCGCGCGGCTCAGCGGGGCCAGTCTCGAACGCATTCCCGACATCTCGAAGCAGCGTGTTGAGGTGATCCCCTACGCGGCCACCTTGCTGGGCCGGTTGCTCTCCCTGACGGGGGCGTCATCGCTTGTCTTCAGCGCTTATGGCTTGCGCGAGGGCTGCCTGTTCGACCGTCTGCCCAAGGCGGCGCGCGGTCTGGACCCGCTTATCGAAGCGTGCCGGGGACTGTCGCAGCGCATGGGGCGGCAGACGGCCGACGGCGATGCGCTGTTCAACTGGATGACGCCGCTGTTCCCCGACGAAACCGCCGGGGAGCGGCGTTTACGCCGCGCGGCCTGCCAGATGGCGGATATCGGATGGTCGGAGCATCCGGACTACCGCGCGGAACATGTGCTGATCCGTATCCTGCGGCATCCCCTGCCCGGGATCGACCATCGCGGCCGAGCCTTCACGGCACTGGCTGTGGCGTCGCGTCATGCGACGGTCGAGGACGAACTGCTCCACCGCTATGCCGGCCGGCTGCTCGATTCGACCTTGGCGAAGCGAGCCCGGGTGGTCGGCACGGCGATGCGGCTGGCCTATACCTACTCGGGCGGCGTGACGGCCCTGCTGCGTCCCATGACGCTGCGGCGCGACGGCAAGGTGGTGACGATGATCGTGCCCCAGGATGACGACACGCTGGTCGGCGACGCCGTCGGCCGCCGGTTCATCGCGCTGGCAAGTCTGCTCGACTGCGAGGCGCGGATCGTGACCTACGATCCGCCGGCACAGCGGATCGCCTGATCCCCGCTTATTGCAGCTCGATGCTGCGTTCCACTTTCAGGACTTCCTTGCGCTCGCCCTTTTCGGTTCGGAACA
>JBFWNZ010000082.1:0-12407 GCA_050250795.1 Alphaproteobacteria bacterium
CGCTGTGGCTGGCGCGCAGCGTCGAGCTGATCAGCGGCGTGGTGATCCCGCTGATGGTGTTCGCGCTGGGCGTGTCGCTGGCCAGTCTGCCGGTGCGCAATCTCGGCCCCACCGTCGGCCGCGCGCTGATGCGGCTGGTGCCGGGGCTGGCGATCGGCGTCGGCGTGGCGTGGGCGTTCGGGCTGGAGGGGGCGGAGCGCGGCGTGCTGATCATCCAGTCGGCGATGCCGTCGGCCGTGTTCTGCTACATCTTCGCCGCCCGCTACAACCGCCAGCCGGCCGATGTGGCGGCGCTGGTCGTGGTCTCCACCGTGCTGGGCTTTCTCGCCTTGCCGGCGATCATGCTGGTGGCGCTGGGCTGAGAGGACCGGTGAGGGGGCTGCCGGCCCCGGGGTTTCCGTGTGCGCGGGGATGACGGCTTTAAGGAGCACTTACGCCGCCGGTAGCTGCACGACGAAGCGTGCACCGTGCACGGTACCGTCCTCGGCCATGCGGTTCTCGGCGCGGATGCTGCCGCCATGCGCCTCGACGATCTGTTTGGAGATCGACAGGCCGAGACCGGAATGCATGCCGAATTTCTCGGATTTCGGGCGCTCGCTGTAGAAGCGATCGAAGATCGCCTCCAGCTTGCCCGCCGGCAGGCCCGGCCCCTCGTCCTCGATCGTGATCGTGACCACCTTGCCCGACCGGCCTCCACGCAGGGCGATGGTTCCGCCGGGGGGGCTGAAGCTGACGGCATTGGCGATCAGGTTGCGGAATACCTGGACCAGCCGGTCCTCCAGCCCCGTGACCGGAAGATCCTCGTCCGCTGCCCCCTCGATCTCGACCGTGAGCCGGGGCGACGCGTCGGTCGCCGTCGTCCGGTGCAGGTCTGACAGCGCGACGAGCATATGGGCGAGCGAGACCGGGCCGCTCTGCGCGCGGCTCAATTCCGCATCCAGCCGCGAGGCGTCGGAGATGTCGGTGATCAGCCGGTTCAGCCGCTGCACATCCTGCAGAATGATCGCCATGAGCTGCGCTTGCTGCCCGGGGTCCTTGATGCGGGCCGCCGTCTCCACGGCGCTGCGCAGCGAGGTCAGCGGGTTCTTGATTTCGTGGCTCACATCGGCAGCGAAGCGCTCGATCGCCTCCATGCGCTGGTACAGGGCATCGGTCATCTCGCGCAGCGCGCCCGAAAGGTCGCCGATCTCGTCGCCGCGGTCCGTGAAATCCGGAATCTGCTGCGTATCGCGGCCGAAGCCATGGCGGACGCGCTCGGCCGCCGCCGCCAGCCGCTTTATGGGATGCACGATGGTGCCGGCCAGGTAAAAGGAGACCAGGATGGTGAAGACCAGCGCGCCGCCGAACAGGGCCAGCACGACCTGGCGGACGTTGCGGATTGCCGAATCGATCTCGGTGCTTTCCTTGGACAGCAGCAGAGCGCCGGTCACCTGCCGGTAGCGCTGAATGGGCAGTGCGACGGTGAGGATCAGCCGGCCGTCCTGCTGTTCCGTCGCATAGCGTGCGACCCCGATGATGTCGCCGCTGAACGCGCGCAGAACCTCGGGGAACTGCTCGGCCCGTTGGGCCGCCTGTTCCTGGTAATGGTCGTAATGGGGCTGGGCGGCGATCAATCCCGCCAGCCAGTCGAGAGGGGCGAGCATCCAGTCGAAGGCGGGCCGGTCCGGCGGCACGATGGGCAGCACCTCGACCTGTACGCTGCTCGCCGTACCGGGCAGGCGCCGGCTGTCGGCGACAAGCTCGCCCGAGGGCAGGAACAGGCGCGCCCGTACGCGTGTCGGCGCGCTGACGCGCCGGATGATGTGCCGGGCGCGGGCGAGTTCGATGTATTGCTGGCCGGTGATGGTGAGGGCGATGGCGCCTTCGCCCAGTGCGCCCGAAATGATCTCGCCCTGGGTGCGCAGGGATTCGAGTTCGGCGTCGACGAGGCCGTCGCGATAAGGACCTTGATAGAGGAGGCCGCCGACCGGGATCAGCAGCGCGATGATGTTCACCGCCAGAATCCGGCGGGTCAGGGGCGAGACGAGGCGCCGCCGTCGTTGCCCCAGCGCCGGCGGCCGCCGGCGGAGAAGCCGGAACGGCCGGGTCAGCCGGTCAGCCCATGACCGCGGGCGTTGCCGCGGCGCGCCGTCCACGCTCATCCTCCGTCATGCGTCGCGATAGCGATAGCCGACGCCGTACAGGGTCTCGATCTGGGCGAAGTCGCCGTCGACCTCCTTGAACTTCCGGCGCAGCCGCTTGATGTGGCTGTCGATCGTCCGGTCGTCGACATAGATCGACTCGCCATAAGCGGCATCCATCAGCTGATCGCGGTTCTTGACATGCCCGGGACGGCTGGCCAGCGCCTTCAGGAGAAGAAACTCCGTGACGGTGAGCGAGACGTCCTTGCCCTTCCACGAGCACTGGTGCCGGCCGCTATCGAGCACCAAATCGCCGCGGGTGAGCACGCCGTCGCCGCTGCTTGTCTCGTTCGCCAACTCGGTCCGGCGCAGCAGCGTCCGGATTCGTTCGATCAGAAGGCGCTGCGAGAAGGGCTTCTTGATGTAGTCGTCGGCCCCCATGCGAAGGCCGAGCAACTCGTCCACCTCGTCGTCCTTGGAGGTGAGGAAGATCACGGGAAACTGGCTTGTCTGGCGCAGCTTCTGCAACAGTTCCATGCCGTCGAGCCGCGGCATCTTGATATCCAGGACCGCGAGATCGACCGGCCGCTGGGCGAGGCCGCGCAACGCCTCTTCCCCGTCGGCATAGGTGCGGACGGTGAAACCCTCCGCCTCAAGCGCCATCGACACGGAGGTCAGGATATTCCGGTCGTCATCGACCAGGGCGATCGTCTGTTCCATGCGTCTTCTCCCCAGCCCAGTCTAGCAAGCCCTGCAGGATACCGACAATCGCAGCCCGATATGGCGGAATTGCGGCGTCTGCGGGGAAATGCAGCGACGGACGCGCCCTGCGTCAAAACGGCCGCTCCCGCATTCTGCGTCGTTTTGTCCGATCCAGCGGGTTGGGGCAGGGGATATATCAAGCGGGCGGCCCGACAGCATCGACGGAAACCCGAACCGCCGGGCGGAATATGAAACGCACCCCATCCATCTCAGTCATCGTTGCGATGCTCGCGGCTCTTGGCGCGATTGGCCTTGCCGCCTTTATCGCCTGGGTCCGGCTTGCGGATTCCGGTCCGGTTGCCCGGTCGGGCAGCGTGACCACGCTCACCGTCGCCTCGTCGGTTCAGATCGGCGGTCCCTACGCACTGGTGGATCATCGCGGCCAGACGGTCCGGTCGTCGGATTTCCAGGGCAAGTTCCAGCTGATCTATTTCGGCTATGCCTATTGTCCAGATGTCTGCCCCACCGAACTGGCGGCCATGGCCCAGGCGCTGGACGACCTGGGCGGCAAGGCAGAGCGTGTGCAGCCATTGTTCATCACCGTGGATCCCGAGCGCGACACGCCCGAGTTCCTCGCCGGATACGTGCCGCACTTCCACCCGCGTCTGATCGGGCTGACGGGGACGCAGGAGCAGATCGCTGCCGTGGCGAAATCCTTTCGCGAGTACTATGCGAAGGTCGAATCGGATCGGCAGACGGACTACCTGATGGACCATACCTCGTTCATCTACCTGATGGGACCGGACGGGAATTTCCTGACCATGTTCCGCTATGGCATGCAACCGGCCGCCATGGCCGAGGCCATCGCGGCCTTCATCGACAAGGCGGGATGACAGAGCCCGCCGCGGCCGTTCGGCGGCTGTTGCGCACCGCGGATCGGGCCGCGCTTGCGACCGTCATGCGACCGGATACGGCCCAGGCGGGTGCGCCCTATGCCTCTCTGGTGCTGCTTGCGCTGGCGCAGGATGCAACCCCGCTGCTGCTGCTGTCGGATCTCGCCGAGCATACGCTGAATATCCGGGCAGACGCCCGGGTCTCGCTGCTGGTGGATGGGACTGGAGGATTACCGGACGCATTGACCGGTGCGCGGGCCACGATCCAGGGACGGGCGACGGTGTGCGATGCGCCCGATCTGCTGGCCCGTTTCGTCGCACGGCATCCGGGCGCGGCCGGCTATGCGGGCTTCGCCGATTTCCATCTCTATCGCGTTTCGCTCGACTCGGCGCATCTCGTGGCCGGGTTCGGGCGCATCCACTGGGTAGAAGGCGATGCGGTGCGCTGTTCGGTCGCGGACACGGCCGCTGCACTTGCAACCGCCGAATCCGGGATTATCGGGCATATGAACGCAGACCACGCGGATGCGTTGCGGCTCTATGCAACGGTGCTGCTCGGCCTGCCGGACGGTGCCTGGACGATGACGGGCATCGATCCGGAAGGCATTGATTTGCGGCTGGAAGGGCGGGTCGCCCGTCTCGCGTTCGATACCCCGATCCAGAATGCGGCCGGCGCGCGCACGGCACTGGCGGGGCTGGCGGCGAAGGCGCGCGAGGCCGCGTCGGCGACGGGCTGATGCTGCATTGCAGCGCAAGATGCCTGAATCTGCCTGTTGATTTCAGGGGCGGGCGCCAGATATCTAGACGCGGATTTCTGCAACCGGGTCGCGACATCCGTTTCACGGTTTTGAAAGCTTTCGACGGCGACGGGCGACGGTGAATCCGAAGCGCCGCGGCGATGGGAGGAAGTACGAGTGAGCCAGCAGCACAGCAGCTTCGGGCTGAAGAACCACGGCATCGTCAACCAGCGGTCGGTGCATTGGAACCTCGGGGCGGAGCCGCTCTACGAGGCGACGCTCAAGGCCGGCGACGCCCGGATCGCGCGCGGCGGCGCGATGGTGGTGGAGACCGGCGAGCACACCGGCCGCTCCGCCAACGACAAGTTCCTGGTCGACGAGCCGTCCAGCAGCGCCAACATCTGGTGGGGCCCGGTCAACAAGCCCTTCGATGTCGAGCGCTTCCACCTGCTGCACCGGCAGATGCTGGCCTATTTCCAGAACCGCGAGCTGTATGTGCAGGACGTATATGCCGGGGCCGATCCCGCCTACCGGCTGCGCGCGCGCATCGTCACCGACAGCGCTTGGCACAGCATGTTCGCGCGCAACATGTTCATCAATCCGCCGGCCGCCGACCTGGCCGATTTCACGCCCGAGTTCACCGTGCTGCACGCGCCCTGGTTCCAGGCGGTGCCCGAGCGCGACGGCACCCGGTCGGAGACCTTCATCCTAATGAACTTCGCCGAGCGGCTGGTGCTGATCGGTGGCACCCGCTATGCCGGCGAGATCAAGAAGTCGGTGTTCAGCTATCTGAACTACGTGCTGCCCGACCGCAACGTGCTGCCGATGCACTGCTCGGCCAATATCGGCCCGCGCGGCGATACCGCGATCTTCTTCGGCCTGTCCGGCACCGGCAAGACGACGCTGTCGGCCGATGGCAGCCGCACCCTGATCGGCGACGACGAGCATGGCTGGGCCGATAACGGCATCTTCAACTTCGAGGGCGGCTGCTACGCCAAGGTGATCCGCCTGTCGCAGGAGGCCGAGCCCGAGATCTGGGACGCCAGCCAGCGCTTCGGCACGGTGCTGGAGAATGTGACCATGGATCCGGTCACGCGTGCGCTGGACTTCGACGACCAGGGCCGCACCGAGAACACGCGCTCCTCCTATCCCTTGTCCTATATCCCGAACATCGAGCCGTCGGGCATGGGCAAGCAGCCCGAGAACATCGTGATGCTGACGGCCGACGCCTTCGGCGTGCTGCCGCCGATCAGCCGGCTCAGCGCCGAGCAGGCCATGTACCACTTCCTGTCCGGCTACACCGCGCGCGTCGCCGGCACCGAGAAGGGCGTGACCGAGCCGCAGGCGACGTTCTCCACCTGTTTCGGCGCCCCCTTCATGTCGCGCCACCCCGCCGTCTACGCCAAGATGCTGGGCGAGCGGATCGCGCGCACCGGCGCCAAATGCTGGCTGGTCAACACCGGCTGGTCGGGCGGCTCCTACGGCACCGGCCAGCGCATGAAGATCGCGCATACCCGCGCCATGGTCCGCGCCGCCCTGTCGGGCAAGCTGGCCGAGGTGGCGGTGCAGGCGGACCCGAATTTCGGCCTGCTGATCCCCGAAACCTGCCCCGAGGTCCCGGCCGAGGTGCTCCAGCCGCGCACCACCTGGCGCGACAAGGGCGCCTACGACCAGACCGCGCGCGACCTGACGCACCGCTTCGAGAAGAACTTCAAGCAGTTCGAGACCTATGTCGACGACGGGGTGAAGGCGGCGGGCATCTACGCTGCCGCCTGATCCGGCACCGCCGGCTCAGGGCCGGCGGATCGGGAACTCGAGGCGCGGCGACGGCATGCGCAGATTGTCGAGGTTCCAGATATAGATCGGCTTCTCGCCGGGGATGACCTGGTGGGCGTTGTGGTCCGTGACCCGCGCCTCGGTCTGTACGCGCACGATCCCCTTGGTCTTGAGGCCGGCATCCTCGACGGCCTTGACCGTTTTCGCGTCCGGCTTCGCGCCGAACATCTTGATCACGCCGTCGTCGCCGCGCTGGATGGTGAAGATGCGCGAGTTCAGCCGCACGAAGGTGAAGCTGCCCTGCTCGTCGATGTTGCCGTGGCGCTCGTACTTCACCCTGTAGGTGCCGTTGCCGACATAGGTGACTTCGGAAAAGTTCTGATCGCGGCGCAGATCGCGCTCCACCACTCCGGCTTTCTCCGCCAGTTCGGCAGGGCTCGCCTTTTCCGCCATTCTCTGCAGCATGTAGCCGCTGGTCAGGAAGCCTTCGTAGCGGAAATTGTAGCGGCCATCGGGCGTGATCCGCAGGTCGGCATTGTATTCCGAGGGGAGGTAGCAACCGACAAGAAGAAGCAGGGCCGCCGCGAGACTGGCCCACACGCCGGCACGGGGCACACGGACGGCTCGGGCCGTGGCGCTCACGCCGGCATCTTGGGCAGGGTAACGCCGATCATGCAGTCGCGTGTGACCAGGGTCTCCAGCCGCTCTGCCGGCCAGCCTTCCGTGCCCGATGGCCGCATCGGCAGCACCAGATAGCGCAGGTCGGCGGTGGAATCGTGCACCCGCACCTCCACGTCTTCCGGCAGGGCGGTTCCGAACTCCGCCAGCACCTTGCGCGGCTCCTTCACGCAGCGGCTGCGATAGGCGCGAGACTTGTACCAATCCGGCGGCAGGCCGATCAGCGAGCGCGGATAGCAGGAACACAGCGTGCAGACGACCACGTTGTGGACCTCCGCCGTGTTCTCCACCGCGCGGATCGGGATGTCGCCGGCGGCGATGTCCATCGACTCCGCGGCTGCGTTGACATCGGCCATCAACTGCGCCTTGAAGGCCGGATCCGTCCAGGCGCGCGCGACCAGCTTCGCGCCGAGTTCCGGGCGCCGGGAATCCTGAAGCTCGATCTGCCGCCGCAGGTCGTCGGCCGTGAACACCCCCTTCTCGATCAGCAGTTCGCCCAGCGCCTCGGCCATCGCCTGGTGATAGGTGAAGGGGGCATCCTCCAGGTCCGGCTGCTGCGGATGGCGATGCGGCGCGCCATCGTGATGATGGTGGTCGCCATGGTCATGACCGTCATGGGGCATCGTCACTCTCCTGCCGGTTCCAGCCAATGCTGGTACAGGTCGATCACCGTCGTATCTTTCGGTCCGCCGGCATAGTCGGGCCACAGATCGCGCTGCAGGAACCGGACACGGTAGAGCGGCAGCGCCGGCTCTCCCGACCGCCCATAGGCCAGTTCCTCAGGGTTCTCATAGTTGCCGGCCAGTTCCGCAACCTGACCTGTCTTGCCCCGGCAGAACCAGGGCGTGCGGACGTGACCGGGCGGATGCGCGGCCCGCACGCGCACGCGATCTCCGGCCTTGAAGCAGGGTGCGACGGCGGCCATCAGCGCTTCTTGCGCCCGGCCGCGAGCCAGCGCGCCTCCACCTCGGCCATCTTGCGGCCGATCTCGTCGACCGTCACGACGCCCTTCTCGATCATCAGGTCGGTCGTCGCCGCGGTCCAGCGTTCGTAATAGGACAGCGAGCGGTATGTCTCGGCCCCCAGTGCTTCGATCCCGCGGCGCAGTTCGTCCGTGCGCAGCAGACGGCGCTTGTCGTCCGACAGCAGCCGCCGGATTGCGTCCAGGCGCTTTTCCCAGGGCGCATAATCGTGCTCGTCCTGTTCGACGGAGCCGGCGTCAAGGCCGCCCATATCGTGAAAGCGTCGTCCCGAATCCATACGCATACCCTCCGCGCAACAGTATGTCGCGCCGTCCGCAGCTCATGCAAGACCGGCTGCCGCCGGACGCGGCAACCGGTCCCGATCCGCCTAGCTCAACGGATTCATGCAGTGGGTCTTGTAGGCCGGCCGCTCCTGGAGGCGCTTGTACCAGCTGTCCAGGTTCGCAGGCTTCTTGAACTCCGGCGCCAGCGTGTACCAGCGGAAGCACATCATGCCGATCGGGATATCACCCATGGTGAAGGTGTCGCCGGCGATGAACTTGCGGCCCGACAGCGCCCGGTCCACCATCTCCCAGGTCTTGGCGGTCGCTTCCTTGCTCTTCTGCACCGCGCCCATGTCGCGCTTGTCTTCGGGCGTGCGGACGAGATTCCAGAAGCAGGGGAAGAAGGCCGGCGCCAGAACCGTCTGCTGCCAGTCCATCCAGCGGTCGGCATCGCCCCGGACCTTCGCATCCGCCGGCCACAGCCCGCCCACGCCGTGCTGCGAGGCGAGGTAGCGCACGATGGCGTTGGATTCCCACAGGATGAAGCCGTTGTCGTCGATGGTCGGCACGCGGCCGTTCGGGTTCTTGGCTAGGTATTCGGGCTTGTCGTTGCCGCCGAACGGGCCGCCGACATCCACCTGCTCGTATTTCAGGCCCATCTCGTCGCAGGCCCACAGCACCTTCATCACGTTGGACGAGGTGCGCCGTCCCAGGATCTTCAGCATGTTCACTCCCCTCGGTTGCGTTCGTTCGGTGTCGTCATGACGGCACGGGATGCGCGATCTTGATCGCTTTGCCGGTGCCGGGAAAGAGGCGTCGCGTCGGGCGAGGCCGTCAGGCCGCCGCCATCCGTTCGATATCGCTGCGGACAAGGCCCAGGGTTTCGCCCGCGACCAGGATTTCCTCCCAGGTCGTCGGATCGACCGGGACGCCCTTGGCCGTCCGTTCGGCATATGTCGCCCGCTCGGGATCGCCGGGGATCAGGACCGGCGCCGCGGGGTCGGCCGGCGGCGAGCCGGTGACATAGGCGACGACCTTGCCGATCTCCGGCTTCGCCCAGGTCGGATCGGCCAGACGGGCCGGGTCGAACACCAGCGCGAACATGTTGTTGACGATGGTGTCGGGGGCCTGCCGTTCCGGCTGGATGGTGCCGCCGCCCGAAAAGGCGCCGGCCAGCAGCTCGCAGGCGAGCGAGATGCCATAGCCCTTGTGCAGCCCGAAGGCGCGCAGCGCGCCGATGGGGCGGCGGAACATCACGTTCGGGTCGGTGGTCGGGCGGCCCTGCGGGTCCAGCAGCAGGCCGCCCTCCACGCTCTCGCCCTTGTTCTTGGCAACGCGCACCTTGCCCATCGCGATGGCGGCGGTCGCCATGTCGAGCAGGAAGGGCCGGCTGTCGTCGGCGGTCGGAATGGCGATCACGACGGGGTTCGTGGGCAGGCGCGCATCCGACCCGCCATAGGGGGCTACCCGCGGCACATGGCCCGTGGCGTTGACGAAGTGCAGCGAGGCGAGGCCTGCGGCGACCGCCATCTCGCCATAGGTGCCGACCCGGCCGATATGATTGCAGTTGCGCAGCGACAGGATGCAGGCGCCGCCCGTCCTGGCGCGGTCGACGGCGTGCAGCATCGCCTGCCGCGCGACTGCCTGGCCGTAGCCGTGGCGGCCGTCGATATGCAGGATCGGCGGTGCGTCGGCGACGATCTCGACCGTCTGGTTCGGTTTCAGCAGGCCGCGGTTATACAGCCCGACATAGCGCGGCAGCATGCCCAGGCCATGACTGTCATGGCCCTTCATGTTCGCTTCGACCAGATGGTTGGCAACGATATCCGGTTCCTCGCCCGTGCTGCCGGTGGCGGCGACGATGGCGCGGCAGACGGTGCGCAGCCGTTGGTGATCGATCTGCATCGGCCTGTAATCCCTCCCTTTGCGGTCCCGGTCTGGGCCGGGTCTATGGCGCGATTATGCGCAGAAAGACCAAGGTGCCGGAAGCGGTGCGGAGCCTGCCGGGCTTCGCTCAGAATGCGGCGCGGGCGACATCGGCGCGCAGCGTCGCGGCATCGCCGGGCGGCAGGACGAAGGGGGCGGCCAGAGGGCCGTCCACCTGGACGCCGCTATAGGGATCCAGAGCCTCGATCCGGCCGAAGGGCGTATCCAGCGCGAAGCCGCCGTCGAGCAGGCGGGCCTGCAGACGCTCGCCGGCCTGCTCGCCCCAGATGTCGGTCCGCGACAGCTTGATCGTTCCGACCGGGGTGCGCAGCGCCGCCGGTGTGCCGGCCCGCAACAGGCCCAACCCGCCTGAGACGAAGCGGAAGACGCCGTGGTTCAGGGTCATGCCCAAGGCGCCCGTGCCGATGCGGGGGTCGAAGGCCATGCGGTCGACCGTAAGGTCGGAGTCGTCGCCCAACGCAAGCACGGCGCCGTCCAGCAATTCGAACTCCAGCCGCGTGGCGCGGCCCGTCAGGATACGGTCGCCGACGAACAGGACCGCATTCGGCCCGGCCAGGCGCGCGGCACCTTCCACGCCGACGATGGTGACGTCGCCGCGCAGCCGCAGGATGGTGCCCGCCGGTTCGGCCTGCGCCCATGCGGCGGTCGCCGAGAGCAGGACCGCCGCGCAGGCGAACAGGATGGTGCCGATGCGTTTCAATGTGCCTCCGCCCAGTTGCTGCCGATGCCGGCTTCGACCACCAGCGGCACGGCGAGGTCCAGCGCCGGCTTCGCGGCATTCTCCATCACCTCGCGGACCAGCGATACGGTCGTATCGATCTCGTCCTCGGGAACCTCGAACAGCAATTCGTCATGCACCTGCAGCAGCATCCGGCCCTGCAGCTTTGCCTGGGCCAGCGCGTGCGGCAGGCGGATCATCGCGCGCTTGATGATGTCTGCGGCGGTGCCCTGGATCGGCGCGTTGATCGCCTGCCGCTCGGCGTAGTTGCGTCGCGCCGGGTTCTTGTCCGCGATGCCGGGCAGGTGGATGACGCGGCCGAACAGCGTGCGCACCGCCCCGGTCCGGCGGCACTCCGCGCGCATCGCGTCCATGTAATCGCGGATGCCGGGGTAGCGCTCGAAATAGGCCTGGATATAGGCCTGGGCCTCGCGTGGCTCGGTGCCCAGCTGTCGGGCGAGGCCGAAGCCGCTGATGCCGTAGATGATGCCGAAATTGATCGCCTTGGCGCGGCGCCGGGTCAGCGGGTCCATCCCCTCGATGGGCACGCCGAACACCTGGCTGGCGGTCGCGGCATGGATATCCTGGCCCTGGCGGAACGCCTCGACCAGTGCCTGGATGTTGGCCATATGCGCGACGATCCGCAGCTCGATCTGGCTGTAGTCCAGCGAGACGAGCCGGCACCCTTCGGCGGCGATGAAGGCGGCCCGGATTTTCCGGCCCTCCTCGGTGCGCACGGGGATGTTCTGCAGGTTCGGATCGGTCGAGGACAGGCGGCCGGTCTGGGCGCCGGTCATGGCGTAGCAGGTGTGCACGCGGCCCGTCTGGGGGTTGATCTGCTCGACCAGCGCGTCGGCATATGTGGATTTCAGCTTGGCCAGCTGGCGCCAGTCCAGGACGCGTGCCGGCAGGTCGTGGCCCTGTGCCGCCAGCCCTTCCAGCACGTCGGAATCGGTGCCGTAGGCGCCTGTCTTGGTCTTCTTCCCGCCGGGCAGGCCCAATTTGTCGAACAGGATCTCGCCCAGCTGCTTGGGCGAGCCGATGTTGAAATCCTGACCGGCCAGGGTGCGGATCTCGTCCTCCAGCCCGGCCATGCGCTGGGTGAAGTCGCGGCTGAGGCCGCGCAGGGTCGCCGGGTCGACCAGGATGCCGGCCCGCTCCATCGCCGTCAGGATGGGGATGAGGGGGCGCTCAACCGTCTCGTACAGGGTGACCCGATGCTCCGCCAGAAGGCGCGGCTTGAACAGCCGGTGCAGCCGCAGGGTGACGTCCGCATCCTCTGCCGCATAGGCACAGGCGCGGTCCAGCGGCACATGGTCGAAGGTCACCTGCGCGCGGCCGCTGCCGACCACATCCTTGTATTTTACGGTGGTGTGGTTCAGGTGAAGCTCAGCCAGTTCGTCCATGCCGTGCCCGTGCCGGCCGCCGTCGAGCACGAAGGACAGCAGCATGGTGTCGTCGATAGGAGCCATCGCGATGCCGTAGCGCGACAGGACCGTTGCGTCGTATTTCGCGTTCTGCCCGATCTTGAGGACGGACGGGTCTTCCAGCAGCGGCTGCAACCGGTCGAGCGCGTCGGCCAATGCAATC
>JBFWNZ010000083.1:0-12266 GCA_050250795.1 Alphaproteobacteria bacterium
GCCGCGCTTTGGACCGCGCATCACGGCTGACGCCGGGCCGCGCCGATCCCATATAGGGACAATGGCCGCGCCGACCAACGACCGCCTCGACCCCACGGCACAGGAGCAGCGACAGCGCGCAGCGCTGCGGCGGCACCGCATCATCGCGACCGGAATGCTGCTTGCCATGGGCGCCATATTCGTCACGACGCGGATGGTCGAGGCGCCGAACTTCTGGCTGCAACTCCTGGAGGCCGGCACCGAGGCCGCGCTTGTCGGCGGACTGGCCGACTGGTTTGCCGTGACGGCCCTGTTTCGCCGGCCACTGGGATTACCGATCCCGCATACCGCACTGGTCCCGCGCAACAAGGACCGCATCGGCGAGGGGCTCGCCGCGTTCGTCGAGCGCAACTTCCTCGACCCAGACCTCGTCGCGGGAAAGCTGGCCGCCGAAAACCCGGCCCGCCGGCTGGCGGAGTGGATCGCACAGCCCGACCGGGCCGCCGCGGTCTCGAACCATCTCGCCGCGGCCATTCCTCATATCGTGGAATCCCTGAACGACCGCGAGGTCCGCCGCTTCCTGCGTCATGCCGCCAGCCGCCAGTTGCAGGGCGTGGATGCCGCCGGACTGATCGGCCGCGCCATTGCGCTGCTGACGGACCGAGGCCAGCATCATGCATTGGTCGATCAGGGTGTATCGCTTTTGCGCGAGCGACTGATCGCCGGCCAGGACCATATCGTCGAACTGGTCGAACGCCGCAGCCGCTGGTGGACCCCGCGTCGCGTCGACCGCCAGATTGCCGAGACGATCATCCTGGCCCTGGCCGATCTGCTCGACGAACTGGCGCAACGCGACCACCCGGTGCGCCGCCGCTTCGAGCAGGCCCTGCTGACCTTTGCCGACGACCTCGCTCACGATCCGGTGCGACGCGACCAGATCGCACGACTGCAGGCCGACCTGCTTCGCGACCCTGCGGTTCAGGACTATCTGAGCGGTCTTTGGGACCGGCTGCGAGCCGGCATTCTGCAACAGGCCGAGCATCCTTCCTCGGCGTTCCGTCGCGGCCTATCGGGGGCGCTGCAGGGCCTGGGCAAGGCCCTTGCCGAAGATGCGGGCATGCAGCAGCGGCTGAACGGCCGGATCGCAGATTTCGTGCAGGCCACCATCGTTCCCTGGCGGCGCGAGATCGGCCGTTTCATCGCCGAGGTGGTGCGCGGGTGGGACGGGCGGACGGTCGCCGACCGCATGGAACTCGCCGTCGGCCGCGACCTGCAATACATCCGGATCAACGGCACGCTGGTCGGCGCGCTGGTCGGCTGCGCCATCTTCCTGATCACCCATGCCGTCGGCTGAAGCCGCTCCCCCTTGGACGGGCGCCCCCACAGACGGCATAGTGGTCGGCAAAAGGACAAGGATTCAGGGAGGGACCGCATGCTGCTGGGCTGCATCGCCGACGATTTCACGGGCGCGACGGACCTTGCCAACACGCTGGTCGGCCAGGGCATACGGACGGTCCAGACCATCGGCCTGCCGGGCCCCGGCTTTGCCGCCGACGGAATCGACGCCGTCGTGGTGGCACTGAAGTCCCGCACGATCCCCGCGGCAGAGGCCATCGAACAGTCGCTGGCCGCACTCGACTGGCTGCGCCGGGCGGGATGCCGCCAGTTCATGTTCAAATACTGCTCGACCTTCGATTCCACCGACGCCGGCAATATCGGGCCGGTGGCGGACGCCCTGCTCGACGCACTGGGCGCGGACTTCACCATCGCCTGCCCCGCCTTTCCCACCAACGCGCGCACCATCTACAAGGGCTATCTGTTCGTCGGCGACGTGCTGCTGTCGGAGTCCGGCATGCGCAATCACCCGCTGACGCCGATGACCGACCCCAGCCTCGTCCGCGTTCTCCAGCGCCAGACGCCGCATGGGGTCGGACTGGTCGAGCATCGCACGGTGGCCCGAGGCGCCGACGCCATCCGTGCCGCCTTCGACGCGTTGCGCGCCGCAGGCACGCGCCACGCGGTGGTGGATGCGCTGACCGATGCGGACCTGATGGCCATCGGCCGGGCGCTGGACGGCATGCCGCTGCTGACCGGCGGCTCGGGCGTCGCGATGGGCCTGCCCGAGAATTTCCGCCGCGCCGGGCTGCTCAAGACCGCAGCCCAGGCCGACGCGCCGCAGGTCGGCGGGTTTTCGGCGGTGCTGTCGGGCAGTTGCTCCGACATGACCAACCGGCAGGTGGCCGCGATGCGTGCGGACCGTCCGGCCTTCGCGCTCGACCCGATGGCCATCGCCGCGGGCGAAGACGTGGCCGCCGCCGCGCTTGCATGGGCCGAACCGCATCTCGCTGCGGGTCCCGTGCTGGTCTACTCCACCGCCACACCCGAAGCCGTGCAGGCCGTGCAGGCGAAGCTGGGCCGCGAAGCGGCCGGCGGCATGGTCGAAGCCGTAATGGGGCGCATCGCCGAAGGATTGGTCGCGCGCGGCGTGCGCCGGTTGATCGTCGCCGGCGGCGAGACTTCGGGCGCCGTCGTCACCGCCCTCAAGGTGCCGGCCTTGCGTATCGGGCCGGAGATCGATCCCGGCGTGCCCTGGACCGAGGGGCTGGGCAGCCCGCGCCTCGCGCTCGCGCTCAAATCGGGCAACTTCGGCGGCCCCGACTTCTTCGCCAAGGCGCTGGCCATGCTGCCCGAGGCACGGCCATGAGCGACGCCGCAATCCGCGAGAAACTCTGCCGGATGGCCGCTTCGATGTTCGACCGCGGCCTGACCTTCGGCAGCGCCGGCAATATCAGCGTGCGAATCGAGGGCGGCTGGCTGATGACGCCGACCAACGCCAGCCTGGGCGACCTCGACCCCGCCAGCCTGTCGGTGCTGGACCCGAAGGGCAACCATGTGTCCGGCGACCGGCCGACCAAGGAGGCCGTGCTCCATCTCGCCATGTATGAGGAACGGCCGGAAGCGCGTGCCGTCGTGCACACCCATTCGACGCATTCGGTCGCCGTCAGCTGCCTCGCCGATATCGATCCGGCGAATGTGCTGCCGCCGATCACCGCCTATTACGTGATGCGGGTGGGGCGCCTGCCGCTCGTTCCCTATTTCCCGCCGGGCGATGTCGATCTCGCCCGCGCGGTACGCGAGATGGCCGGCCGGCACCATGCGGTGCTGCTGGCCAATCACGGCCCGGTGGTCGCCGGCACCTCGCTGGAGGCCGCGATCCACGCGACCGAGGAGTTGGAGGAGACGGCCAAGCTGTTCCTGCTGCTGCGCGGCCAGCGCATCAAGCCACTCACCGCCGCGCAGGTGCAGGAGATCGAGGACCGGTTCCGAAGCTGACGGTCCGTCAGCGCGGAGCCTCGACCGCTGCCGGCGGCGGCATGGCGCTGGGCTGGCCGGCTGTGGGGGCGGCATCGGGCGCTGCCTCGCCGTAGAGCCGCCGCGCGATCCAGTAGACGCCCGGCGCGACGATGGCCCCGACACCGCATCCGGCCGCGAACGCACCGGCGACGACCGGCGCATTCAGGAACTCCAGCGGCGACATGAAGACCAGCACCGTGGTGCTCAGCGCCGTGACCGTGCCCACGCCGATACATGCCAGGCTCTGCAACTCGGTCGCGGTCATGTATTCGCCGGCCGGTCCGGGCGCCTGCTGCGCACGCGCCGGCCCCGCACCCAGGACCGACGCACAGAGCGCGAACACCCAGAGAATCCGAAGAAACCGCTGCACTGCCAAACCCTCCACCCCATCTGGTGCGGACGGGGGGACTCGAACCCCCACGCCCTTGCGGGCAACGGATTTTAAGTCCGCTGCGTCTACCATTCCGCCACGTCCGCGCCCCTCATGGAAGCTATCGGCGCGCCGCCCGTCCGACAACGACGGATTGCAGCGGATTGCGGCAGTATCGTCGCAGGCATAGGCTTCAGCCATGTTACTTCGAATTGTCCCCAGCGGCGGCCCGCTCGGCGCCACGATATACAGCGTCGATATCCGCCGCCCGCTCGACGCCGCCGACCGGCAGGCCGTCCTCGCCGCATGGCATGCGCATCTGGTGGTCGTGTTCGCCGGGCAGGAGGGCGCATCGCTGGACGACCAGATCGCCTTTTCGCGGAATTTCGGCGAGGTCGAACTGTCCCCCGTCGCGCAACGCCGCAAGGAAGGGCTGCCGACGGCCGCCGCGGGCGATACCGGCGACGGGCTGGATGTGCCGCCGGAGGTGGTCGTGGTCTCGAACGTGGTCGCCGGCGGCCGCCGGATCGGCGCGCTGGGCGACGGCGAGGTGAAGTGGCATACGGACTCGCCCTTCTATCGCGTCCCCCCGGCGGCAAGCCTGCTGCGCGCCGTCGAGGTGCCGGCCGATGGCGGCGGCCCCACCTCGTTCTGCAACATGTACATGGCCTGGGAGACGCTGCCCACGGACCTGCGCCGTGCGGTCGAGGGGCGGCAATGCAGCCATAGCGGCAATTTCGACGCCGCCGGCAAGCCCTATCCCGGCGCCCGCATCGGCGACCCATCGCAGTCGCCGGGCGCACGCCATCCGCTGGTACGCACGCATCCCGACACCGGGCGCCGCTGCCTGTATCTCGGCCGGCGGCTGGATGGCTGGATCGTCGGCCTGCCGGTGGACGAGAGCGAAGCGCTGCTCGACACGCTGTGGGCGCATGCGACCCGTCCGGAACACGCCTGGACGCATCGCTGGCGGGTGGGCGACGCGGTGCTGTGGGACAACCGCTGCGCCATGCACCGGCGCGAGCCCTTCGATCCCGCCCAGCGCCGGCTGATGTACCGCACCCAGATCAAGGGCACGCCGCCGGTCTGATCCTATTTCGGCAGCAGCGGCCGCACCTGCTCGGCGAAGCGGGTAAGCTGGTCGGCGCGGTCCTCCAGCGAATAGGGGCCGCAGAAATCCAGCACCACATGCCGAACGCCCGCGTCGTAGAAGGCGCGGATGCGCTCGGCCACCTGCTCGGCCGTGCCGATGGCGGCATAGCGCTTGGTCGGCTTCGTGAAATCCATCGCATACCGCAGGCTGAGCGCCGCATTGGCCGTATCGAAGGCCTGTTCGTAACTGTCGCCGATGCGCAGGAACAACAGATGCGCCGTGTCGAACGGATCGGTCCGGCCGGCCTTGCCATGCTCGTCCTCGATCATCGTCA
Organism: Alphaproteobacteria bacterium; assembly: GCA_050250795.1. Classification (GTDB taxonomy): domain Bacteria; phylum Pseudomonadota; class Alphaproteobacteria; order UBA8366; family UBA8366; genus JBFWNZ01. The sequence goes on from JBFWNZ010000083.1 coordinate 5,131, forward strand.
GCGCGTCGGCGAACATCTCGGGCGTGATGACATATGAAACATAGCCATCGGCGAGACGCGCCGCCCGCTTCAAGGCGCCGGGCTGGCGGCCGCCGCACCACACCGGCGGTCCCTTGGGGTCGATCGGCGTCGGCAGCATCTGGACATCGGGGAACGGATAGAAGCGCCCGTCGAGATTGTTCACCGTCTCGCCCGACCACAGCTTGCGCATCACCTCGATGCCTTCGGTCAGGCGCGCGCCGCGTTCCTCGCGCGGCACGCCGGCCAGCGCAAACTCGTTGGGAAACTCGCCGCCGACACCGACGCCCATGATGAAGCGCCCGCCCGACAGCACGTCGAGCGAGGCCGCCTGCTTGGCCGCACCCGAGGGATGGCGCAGCGGCAGCAGATAGATGCAGGTGCCGACCAGCAGCCGGTCGCTCAGCGCCGCCGCCTGCGCCAGTTGCACGAACGGATCGAGCAGCGGTACGGCATAGGCAAGATGGTCGCCGCAGAACAGCGAATCGTAGCCCAGCCGGTCGAGAAGCTGGACCAGATCGCGGATTTCCTGCGTCCGCGGCTGCCACGGCCCCGTCGGCGGCTCCGGCCGGCGCATCAAGGTCTGCAGGCCGATCTTAAGGGTGGGGGACAGCGGCAAAGTCATCGCGGAAGGCTCCTGAAAATCCGAAGGGATCAGCGTCCATACCGGCGGGCGGCGTCGCGCTCCTTATCGCGGATGGCCAGCGCCGCGTCCACCACCTGCGACAGCATCTCGGGCGGGATCGCGAGGATGCCGGTCTCGTCGCCGAACAGGATGTCGCCCTGTCGCACCTGCACGCCGCCCATGTCGACCGGCTCGCGCAGCGCCACCGTGGCGAGATCCCAGCGGCTGGCGACCGGCGAGACGCCGCGGCAGAACAGCGGGAACCCCATCGCCCTGATCTCCGGCGCGTCGCGGGTCGCACCATGCACCACCGCCCCGGCAAGATCGCGCGACCGCGAGCGCAGGCAATGGTTCTCGCCCCAGGTGCCGATATCCGTGCGGCCGCCGGCATCGATCGCGACGACCTCTCCCGGCTCCGCCAGCTCCGTCGTCACCTTGATGTGGCTCACCAGCACATCCTCATGCCGCGCATGGGCTGGCTTCGCCGCCTGACGCACGGTGAAGGCCGGACCGATCAGCTTGCCGCCCGCCGGCCCGAGGAAGCGGTAGCCCAGCAGGACGGACCGGGCGAGGCCCAACCCCTCCATCGCATCGCTGACCTGTCCGCTGTTGACCGTGCCGAGCGCTGCCCGGATATCGCTGTCGAGCGTCATCGCCGCCTCCCGCCGTTTTGCCCGAGCATAACGCTCCGGCGGAACAGGCTACCAGGGGCGATCGAAGCCCTCGAACCGCGTTGGGATGCTTCGGATATCGCGGATCGCCTCGGCCGGCATCGGCGCAACCTGCTCGCCGCCCGGCGGAATCTGCACTGCATCGCTCACCCCGCCATAGCGGTCGGCGATCGCGTCCGCGATCTTGTCATAGGTCCCCACGGCGCAGAACAGCCGCACGACCTCGTCCGGCACCTGCGCCGCCATGCGGTCCCATGCACCCTGCTTGGACATTTCGTGCAGCGTCATGCCCAGATCTTCCAGCCCGTGCACGGCCAGCACCGGATGGTAGGTCCGCGTCGAGCCGTAGAAGGCCACGCGATAACGCACCCATTCGAACTGCCTGGCCACCGTTTCCGCGTCGGGCCCGGTGGCGACGAAACCGCCGCCATTGATCTCGAAATTCCTGCGGCCCACGGCATTGCCGGCCAGGGCCGCCTCGACCTCGGGGTTCACCACCTGCTCGATATAGGCACGGGTGCAGAAGGGGTGCAGGCGCAGCCCGTCGCAGACGCGGCCGGCGACCCGGATCATCGCCGCGCCCACGGCGGCGATGGTCACAGGCACCATCGGCAGACCGTTCGCCGCCGGCTTGAAGTTCGGCGTCATCAGCGTGAACTGATAGTGCCTGCCGACATAGTCGAGCTTGGCATCGCGCTCCCAGCAGCGCCAGATCGCCCGCAGCGCCTCGACATATTCCTGCATCCGCGGTGCCGGCGCCGTCCAGGGAACGGAAAAGCGGCGTTCGTTATGCCCCTTCACCTGGCTGCCCAGCCCCAGCACGAAACGCCCGCGCGAGGCCGTCTGCAGCGAATGCGACGCTTCGGCCACCGCCATGGGGCTGCGCGCGAAGGCGATGGCGATGGCGGTGTGAAGCTCGACCGTCTCCGTCTCGACCGCCGCGACAGCATGGGCGAGAAACGGCTCGTACTGGTTTTCCATGGTCAGCAGGGCATCTACGCCGCGCGCTTCCGCCGCCTGCGCTGCTGCCTTGACCTTCCGCAGATCGTCCTGCGGCACGCCCATCATGACCCGCATGACGATCCCTCGCCTTTCCCGCTTGCTTCAACCCGTCTTGCGGCGCCGTGCCTCGAAGCTGGCGACCAAGGCCGCAATCTGGTTGGCGACGAGATCGGATTTATTGCCCTGTGCCAGGGTCAGCGCCACCGCGGTCGCCAAAGGCTTGAGCAGCTTCAGGTCTTCCGGCGCCGGCTTGTTCACCTGCCGCAGGATCGACAGGACGACCTCGTTCAGCGCGCGGCACAGATTGTCGATATGCGGATAGGGCCGACCGCGCGTGAGCCGGCGGGCGGATTCCACCAGCCCGGCCAGACGCTCCAGACGAACCTTGAGGTCCTGATCGATCTTCTTCGCCTGAAAGGCTGCAAGGATATGGCCGACGCGGGTGACGACGTGCTCGCCCAGCCGTTCGATGGTCGCCGTGTGGAGCGCTTCCATCGTGCGGTCGATCTCGGCGGACAGAAGATGCGCGCTGACCTCCTTGCCGCTCGCCTTCATCAGCAGCGTGTTCGGCACCTCGACCTGCGGCAGCTCGGAGGCGCGGTCGCCCCGCCGGCGCTCCGGCCCCAGGTAATCGCCGGTGACGATGAAGGGTTTGCGGTTGAACGCAATCTCGGCCACCCGGTCGAGGACCTTGTCCATCGACACCGGCATGACAAGCAGCCCATCGACACCGCTCACGAGCAATTCGCGCACCCGCTGCTCGTCCGGATGCCATGCCGTCAGAATGATCGCGACGAAGGGGTTATGCCCGATCCGCCGATGGCGGATGTCCTGCACCAGGCCGATCACATCGCCGCCCCGGAAATCCGCGTCCATGATGACCAGATCGGGCATATGTGCCCGTAGATCGTCGGCCAGCAGTTCGAACTCGGCAAAGGGGTGGATGCTCTGAAAGCCTTGCGACCGCAAGCCGTCCGCCAGCGCGCGCCGGAAATTCACCTCCGACGCACCGACCAGGACGCGGACGTTGGCAAGACGTGTCCGATACTGCTTCAGCATGCCTTATCTTAGTCGAATTCAGAGTTGCCTTATTAGCAGGTACCGAAAAAACACGGTCTTGAGCAACATTTGTTTCGCGAGAGCGCAGTTTTGTCGCTGCTACGTTGCCGCTATGATCGCGTCGATTCAGAAACAGGAAGACGCATGGTCAACAATACCGAGGCGGGTTCATTCCCGAAGGCTGCAGACGGCGTGGTCCGCGCGGCCCTCCTGATCATCGGCAATGAAATTCTATCCGGCCGGACGCAGGACAAGAATCTGTCCCACATCGCATTGACCCTGAACGAGGTCGGGATCCGCCTGTCGGAAGTGCGCGTGGTGCCGGATATCGAGGCGGAGATCGTCGAAGCGGTGAACGCGCTGCGCCGTCGTTACGACTATGTCTTCACGACCGGCGGCATCGGCCCGACCCATGACGACATCACTTCGGAATGCATCGCCAAGGCCTTCGGCCAGAAACTGATCGTGCATCCGGAGGCGCGCCGCCGGCTTCAGGAGCACTACAATCGAACCGGAATGGAACTGAATGCGATGCGGCTGCGCATGGCCAACACACCGGAGCATGCGACGCTGATCGACAACCCGGTCTCCACCGCACCGGGCTTCCAGGTTGAGAATGTGTTCGTCCTGGCCGGCGTACCGAAGATCATGCAGGTCATGCTCGACGGCGTGAAAGACAGCCTCAAGGGCGGCGCACCGGTCCTCTCCCGGGCCGTCACGGTCCCGATGGGCGAAGGCATCATGGCTGCCGGCCTGCAGGCGATCCAGAACCGCTATCCCCAGGTCGACATCGGCAGCTATCCCTACTATCGCCGCAGCGGCTACGGCACCACGATCATTCTGCGCCATACCGAGGCCGGCCTGCTGCAACAGGCCGGCGACGAGGTGGCGGCAATGATGCGCGAGTTGGGCGGCGAGCCCTATGAGGGCGAGCCGCCGCCCGACTGACCCGGCCTCAGTGGTTCTCGCGCGGCACGGCGTTGCCGCGACAGCCGACCAGGAAGTCGAGGTCGCAGCCTTCGTCGGCCTGGTTCACATGGTCGAAATAGAGCTTCTGATAGCCCGACATCATCGGCGGCGGCGGCGGCGTCCAACGCGCCCGGCGATCGGCCAGTTCGGCGTCGCTTGCCTCCAGATGCAGCGAACGCTTCGCCACATCCAGCACGATCATGTCGCCATTCCGCACCAGCGCCAGCGGCCCGCCGGCCGCGGATTCCGGGGCCGTGTGCAACACCACCGTGCCATAGGCCGTTCCGCTCATCCGGGCGTCGGAGATGCGCACCATGTCCCGCACGCCCTTTTCCAGCAGCTTCGGCGGCAGCCCCATGTTGCCCACCTCGGCCATGCCCGGATATCCCTTCGGCCCGCAACCCTTGAGCACCATCACGCAGGTCTCGTCGATGTCGAGCGCGGGGTCTTCGATCCGTGCCTTGTAGTCCTCGATGGACTCGAACACGACGGCGCGGCCGCGATGCTGCATCAATTCGGGCGTGGCGGCCGACGGCTTGATGATGGCGCCGTTCGGCGCCAGGTTCCCCCGCAGCACGGCGATCCCGCCCGACTCCAAAAGCGGGTTCCACCAGGGGCGGATCACCTCGTCGTTATAGACGCGGGCGTCCTTCACATTCTCCCACTGGGTCCGCCCGTTCACGGTCAGCGCATCGCGATGCAGCAGGTCGTGCTCGCCCAGCGCACGCATGACCGCCGGCAGGCCGCCCGCCTCGAAGAAATCCTCCATCAGGTATTTGCCCGACGGCATCAGGTCGACAATGGTCGGCACGTCGCGGCCCAGCCGGTCCCAGTCGTCGAGGCCCAGATCGACGCCGATGCGCCGCGCCAGCGCGATCAGATGGATCACCGCATTGGTCGATCCGCCGATGGCGCCGTTGACGCGGATCGCATTCTCGAAGGCCTGGCGCGTCAGGACCTTCGACATGCGCAGATCCTCCTTCACCATGTCGACGATCCGCCGCCCCGCCATATGCGCCAGCACGTAACGGCGGGAATCGACAGCCGGGATCGCCGCATTCGCGGGCAGGCCCATGCCCAGCGATTCCACCATCGAAGCCATGGTCGAGGCCGTGCCCATCGTCATGCAGTGACCGGCCGAACGCGACATGCAGGCCTCGGCTTCCATGAAGTCCGCGAGCGAAAGCTCGCCCGCCTTCAGTTCCTCCGAGAACTTCCAGACATGCGTGCCGGAGCCGATGGGCTCTCCGCGGAAGCGGCCGTTCAGCATCGGGCCCCCGGACACCGCGATGGCCGGAACGTCGCAGCTGGCCGCGCCCATCAAGAGAGAGGGCGTGGTCTTGTCGCAGCCGACCAGCAGCACCACCCCGTCGATGGGATTGGCGCGGATCGATTCCTCCACATCCATGGCCGCCAGATTGCGGAACAGCATGGTGGTGGGCCGCATCAGCGTCTCGCCCAGCGAGGTAACGGGGAATTCCAGCGGGAAGCCCCCCATCTCGTAAACGCCGCGCTTCACATGTTCCGCCACCTTGCGGAAATGGGCGTTGCAGGGCGTCAACTCGGAGAAGGTATTGCAGATGCCGATCACCGGGCGCCCATCGAACAGATGCGAGGGCAGCCCCTGGTTGCGCATCCAACTGCGGTGGATGAAGCCGTCCTTGTCCTGATGGCCGAACCATTCGGCGGACCGGTATTTGCGCTGGCTCATGGCTGGCGTCTCCACGGCAGGATGCTGGCGGGCGCGTCACGATGCACGGCCCGGCGGTATCGCGGCAAGGGCGCTCTTGCCTTGCGCGCATGAAAAAGGCGAGGCCCGCAGACCATGCGGACCCCGCCTTTCGGATCGATCCCGGCCCGCTCAGTGCGGCCGGTCGCCGACGATCTGGGTGCGCTCCAGATGGCGGCGCAGCGTCGGATCGAAGGACCCGCGGCGATGCATGACGCAGCGGTTGTCCCAGCCGACAATGTCCCCCATGCGCCAATTGTGCTCCCAGGCGAAGTCCTCGCTGGTGGCATGGGACCACAGTTTGTCGAGCAGCTTGTCGCTCTCCACGACCGGCATGCCCAGGATGTACGCATCCAGGCGGCGGCCGAGGAACAGGCATTTCCGGCCCGTTTCAGGGTGCGTGCGGACCAGCGGATGCGGCGCGCCCGGCGACTGCGCCGGATCGCCGACCTTCGCGAAGGGATAGGGCTTCTCGGCCGAATCGTAGTTGGCGCTGTGCTTGCACACCTTGCCTTCGATCTGCGCCTTCAGATCGTCCGACAGCGTGTCGTACGCCATATACATGTTGAGGAAACCGGTGCCGCCGGCACCGTTCTCCGGCACCTCGATCGCGCGCAGGATGCTGCCGGCCGGCGGAATCTCGAAGAACGAGGAATCCGTGTGCCACTTCACCTCGCCGCTGCCGAGCGCACCGATCTCGACGCCTTCCTTGTTCACGATATTCGCCACCACTGCGATCTCGGGCGGTGCATTGAAGAACTCGCCGCGCTTGCCGGTCTTCATGCTGGGCGGCGACAAGGCCAGTTCGCCGAAATTGCGCGAGAACGCCATGTGGTCCTCGCGACTCGCCTGCTGCTGGCCGGGGATCACGATCACCAGATGGTCCTGCCATGCCTTGCGGACGGTCGCCAGTTCCTCCGCCGTCAGCGGGTTGCGGATATCCAGACCGCGGATTTCGGCCCCGAGCGGACCGCCGGTCGGAACGACTTCGATGGACATGCATTTCCTCCTGCTGCAACTGCGGCCGGCGACATCGGGCACGCCGCGACCGCATACCAAAAGC
>JBFWNZ010000084.1:0-12202 GCA_050250795.1 Alphaproteobacteria bacterium
GACGATCCCGGCGGCAGCGGCGCCGGGCAGGGCGGGGAAGACCAATGGACGCCCGAGATCGCCGTCGGCACATCCGTCCTCATCCCTGAGCAGTATGTCGCCGATTTGAACGTGCGGCTCGGTCTCTATCGCCGTCTGTCATTGTTGAACGGGCAGAAGGATGTCGAAGCCTTCGCGGCGGAGTTGATCGACCGGTTCGGGCCGCTTCCGGAATCCGTCGAGAATCTGCTGCAGGTCATCGGCATCAAGCAACTCTGCCGCATCGCCGGCGTGGCCAAGATCGATGCCGGGCCGAAGGGTGTGGTCGTCAGCTTCAAGGACAACACATTCGCCAATCCGGCCGGCCTGATCGGCTTCATTCAGAAGCATGCCGGGCGGGTGCGCGTCCGTCCCGATCAGAAGATCGTCTATCAGGCCAGCCTTCACCGTCCCCAGGATCGCATGGCGGCGGCGCGCAAGCTCTTGAACGAACTCTCCCGCCTGGCCACAGCCGAGAACAAGCGGCCGATGCCGCGCGCGCACTGATTTCAGTCGTTCTCATCCTCGTCGCCATCCTCCGGACCGGCCAGATAGGCCAGCAGACCGACGCCCAATCCGACCGCCGCGGCCCCGAGCAGGACCGTTTTGGGGTGACGGCGAACCACGCGGATCGCCTGATTTGACAGCAGGGCGAGGACCGGCGCCGGCAGTTGCTGGAGCGAGATCGGCGCTTCGGCGGAGGGGGAAGGGGCATGCCCGCCGACCCACCGCCCTTGAAGCAGCACCACCAGCCCCGCCATGACACCGGTCAATGCCGCGGTCAGCAACAGCGCCAACCAGACCGGATAGATTTCCAGCATCACCACGCAGAAGGCGGCGAGGGCCAAGCCTGCTGCCGCGCACCCCAGAAACGCTGCGCACAGCGTCAGCCCCAGCCCGGTCGCCCCGCGCCGGATTTCCTTGCTGATAAAGCCCATCTCGCGCCCCGGCCGCGTGCCGTCGCTACCGGCGTCCGCGCATCAGGCCCGCCAGCATCAGCCCTGCCGCAAAAGCAACGCCGACGCTCGCCAGAGGATTGCCGGCAATCTGCTTGCTCAGCGCCTCCTGCGACTGCTGGAACTGCTTGCCCGCGGCATCGATGGCGGCGACTCCCGCCTGACGCGCATTCATGGCGGCATCGCCAGCCTTTTCCCGCAGACGGGTGAACCGCTCGCCCTGTTCTGCGGACAAGGCCTTCAGCAGCCGGTCGACATCCTTTCGCAGATCGGCGAAGTCCGACCGCAGGGTATCCCACTCGTCGCCGCTGCCGGCCGATGCCGCCGTCTTCCGGACGCTGTCCTGAGTAGCGGCGCGGGTGCTCGAATCAGCCATCTACCTCTCCTTATTGAACGCGATATGGATTTGCAGAAACAACGCGCGCCCCGCGCAGACAGTTCCAGAGGCACGCTAAGTCATTATGAAACCGACATGTTCTGGAGACGGAATAGGCGGAACCCGATGAACCCATGCGGGGTTGTGTCGGCAAGATCGGGCGAAGGAGACGCTTCGATCGCCGCTATTGAGCGCTTGGCAGAACCCCTATGAGGAGAGATCCCGAGATGTACAAGCCTTTGCTCACGACTGCTTCCGCCATCGCGATGCTGATGGCTGGCGCTGCCTATGCCGCGGACAAGGAACCGGTCGTCGACCGGACGCTTCGCGGCGCCACGCCCAGTCAGGTGACGTCGGATGCCGCCGGTCAGCGCAGCGCGACGAACGAAGGGCTGGAGATGAACTCGAACAGCAGCGTCGGCGGACTGACCGGGAACGCCGCTGCCCAGCCGGGACCGGGTGCGGGCCCTCGCGCCGCGGCCGATGCGACGCTGAAGGCCAACGCAGCGACCTACCAGTCCTATGACAAGGATCGCGCGGCGTTCACCGGCCGCGTCGCCAACAGCCTGACAGCCGAAGACCTTATCGGCACGGATATCGTGGACCGGTCCGGCAAGGATGTGGGCGAGATCAGCGATCTGCTGGTCGACAGCCAGGGCAACGTCAACCATGTTCTGGTCGATGTCGGCGGCTTCCTTGGCATCGGGGCGCGTACGGTCGCCCTGGATCTGCGTCAGCTGACGCCGGAGCAGGGGGCCGGCGATGCTTTGGTCACGAGCATGACCGAAGCGCAGTTGAAGGCTCTTCCGGAAGTTCACAGCGAAGGCAATATGTGGCGCAGTTCGGTGTCGGGCAGCGCCACGACGAACTACGAGACGCGGAGCGGGTCTTCGAGTGCCGCGCCGGGTTCGGCGACCGGCTCCGCACCCGCCGGCAGCAGCAACTGATAGACAAAGCATTTCTTCGCGGAATGGCCGGAGCAAACGCTCCGGCCATTTTTTTGAGTATTTCTCTGAATTCGATGTTGGAACGGAGAATTACCTGGAACGTTTACTCGATATGATCTCGGTGTCACTGGCATCTATGACTCCGATTTCTTTGTATCAATTTATCAAGGAGGACTTCGCGATGCGGAAGTTCCTGCTCAATACTGCTTCGACCGTTGCCCTGACGCTGGCTGGCGCCGCGTTCGCAGCGGATACCGAGACGAACAAGGCCCCCGCCGCCGGAACGGAGGTCCAGACCCAAAGCGGCGTGGAAGCGTCCGGCACGACCGCCGCCCATCCGGACCTTCGGGCGGATTCGATGGCCGAAACCAAGGCCGAGAGCAAAGCGGGCTCAATGGCCGAAACCGACACGAAGTCGGACTATCGCTCGTACGATCAGAGCCGCTCCAGCTTCTCCGGTTCGATCGCCGGCAACATGTCGGCGGACGAGCTGATGGGCACGACGATCGTCGATCGGGACGGCAATGATGTGGGCAAGGTCAACGATCTGCTCATCGGCCATGACGGCAACATCACCAAGGTTCTGGTGGATGTCGGCGGCTTCCTGGGCATCGGCGCGCGCACCGTTGCGCTCGACCTCGACCAGCTGCAGCCTGCACAGGGTTCGGGCGACGATCTCGTGATCGCCATGACGAAGGAGCAGCTCAAGGTCCTTCCGCGCATGGAGCGTCAGGACAAGACCTGGCGTGAGGCAGCGCCTGAGGTCGAGCGGAAGCTGGCCCCGGCGGAGCGCCGCGATACCGATACGCCGGCGCGCTGACCCATAGACCGCCGGTAACCCCGGCGAATGCAGGAAAAGCATGACGCCCCGGCGGTAACCGCCTGGGCGTTGTGCATTACCGCTCGCGCCCGGACCGGATCACATGGGACAGGGCAACGCTCCCGACAACCAGGAAGGGCACCGCGAGGAACGCGCCTACCGGCCCCCATAGCCACAGCCAGAACGCAATCGCCAGAAAGACCAGCAAGGCGTTCAGGGTCAGCGTCCGCCCCAGCACCGTCGGGGTGACATATTGACCCTCGATGAAGTTGATGCCGAGGAAGGCAAGGGCCGGCGTCAGGGATTGCCACATGCCGTCGAAGCTGACGAGCCCCACGCCGACCAGAATTCCGGCCATGATCGCCGGGCCGATGAAGGGCGCGTAATTGAAGACAGCGGCGAGAACGCCCCACAGAAAAGGCGATGGCACGCCCAGGGCATACATCGCGATCCCCACGACCGTTCCCATGCAGGCATTCACGGCCGTGACCGTCAGCACATAGCGCGACAGGGCCGTCTCGACATCCCGAATGATCCGGGCAAGGGACAGTCTCGCGCCAATCGTCTGGCAGAGCCGAAGGCCCTGGCTGCGCAGCTGCGACCGTGTGGCCAGAAAGAAATAGAACGTGCCGGTAAACAGCAGGATCTTGGCCAGGACTTCCGGTGCCGACGAGATCATGTTCGACATGATGCCCTTCGGCGCCACGGTCACCGGCATCGGCCGCTTCTCCGCGCTGTCGGTCGCGGCCTCGACCTGCTTCTCAACCTCCCTGATCTTCTCGATGGGCTCGCGGACATGCCGCCATTCCTGCGCCAGCCGCTCCGTCACTTCCGGAATGCGGCTCGACCAGGTTTCGAGCGGTACCGCCAGCGCGATCACCAACAGGGTCATCGCCCCGAACAGCGTGGTGATGATGACCGCACCCGACAGAAAGGACGGAATCCCATGCCGTTCGAGCCGCACGGCAGAGGGACCCAGCGTCAGCCCCAGCAGAACGCCGGCGGCCACGGGCATCAGCACATAGCGCCCCAGATAGATCAGAACGAGCGCGCTGGAAATGAACAGCCCGATGGAGGACAGACGCGCCGCGCGCACCAGAAGCATGGCGCCGCGTGCACGCTCGACGGTCGTGTCTGTTGCGACCGTCGAACTGCGAAGCCGCACGGGTGAGGATTCCATGAACAGCCTCATAAGCTGGCGGAGAAGGGACGGGGTCCCTGCATTAACGCCGGCCGGAAGCCCCTCGTTCCGCTGGCGTGCCGAGCGGACGCATGCGCCGAGTGGCTATCGGGATGCGCGCGTATCGGCGTCCCGCCGCGCCTCGGCCAGCGTCAGGCGGCTGCGATGGGCCTGGGCAGGGTCGGCATCGGGATAATCCGACCGCGCCTGCGCGCCGCGACTTTCCTTGCGCCGAAGGGCTGCAACGGCCGATGCTGGATTTCAGCGAAGAATCTGTCGGCAGGCCGCCCCGTCAGGCTTCGACGGTGTCCCCCTCGTTCCGTTCTTCCTGCTGCACGAGGTCGAACAGCTGATAGAAGGCTTCGGGCTCCTGGGCGCCGGAAATGGCGTAACGCTGGTTGACGATGAAGCAGGGGACGCCTTCGATTCCCATCCGGCGCGCCATCGCGTCTTCCTGGCGAATCTCTTCCGCATCCTGATCGCCGGACAAATAATCGGAAGCCGACTGGGCAGCCAGTCCGGCCTCCTCGGCAATGGCGGTCAGGGTCGCATCGTCGCCGATGTCGCGCCCTTCGACGAAATATCCCCGGAACAATCCGTCCGAGACGGCATGCAATGCCCCTTCACGGGCCGCGTGCCGCAACAGCCGGTGCGCCTGAACGGTATTCGGCGTCCGCTGGATTTTCTCGAAGGCGAACTCGATGCCCTCGTTACGGCCGACCTGCCGGATATGGTCGTATATCCGGTCGGCATCGCGGTCGCCGCCGAACTTGGCCGCCAGATAGGCCCGCCGGTCCATGCCTTCGCGCGGCATGGACGGATTCAACTGAAAGGCCCGCCAACGCACTTCGGCCGACAGGTCGGGCCGTCCCCGGAATGTACGCTCCAGGCGCCGCTTGCCGATGAAGCACCAGGGACAGATAGGGTCGGAGAAGATGTCGATGATCATCCGGCAGGGTCCTGGCGGTTGGCGGCGATGCAGGGAGGCGGCGCCTTGACCTTTAGCGCGCCTGCGGCGAACGATAGCCGAGCGCGGCAGGCGAAGCGACGGTGAAAGTCGAAACGGCCGCGGCCGGGAGGAGGATACCACGTGGTCATGCCGACGTCGCCCTACGATACCGACCTCGACCGCAATCCGGCCAATCACCGGCCGATGACGCCGTTAAGCTTCCTCCGTCGCGCTGCCCAGGTTTATCCGGCCAAAACTGCCGCGATTCATGGCGATAAGAAATACACTTACAGCGATTTATTCGAGCGATGCCGCAGGTTGGGATCGGCCCTGCGACGACTGGGAGTCGGACGCGACGACACCGTTTCGGTGATGGCCCCCAATATCCCGGCGATGCTGGAGGCGCATTACGGCGTCGCCATGGCCGGCGGCGTGCTGAACGCGCTGAACTACCGCCTCGACGCCGCCGGCATCGCCTTCATCCTCGACCATGGCCATGCCAAGGTCCTGCTGACCGACCGCGAATATGCGCCCGTCATCGAGGAGGCATTGGCCAGGGCCAGCAACAAACCGCTCGTTGTCGATATCGACGACGCTCTGGCGGCCGTTCAGGGCAGACGCCTGGGAACGCTCGAATACGAGGAGCTTCTGGCCTCGGGCGATCCGGATTTCGAATACCTGCTGCCGGAAGACGAGTGGCAGGCGCTCGCCCTGAACTACACCTCCGGCACGACGGGCAATCCGAAGGGTGTGGTCTTCCATCACCGCGGCGCCTTCCTGAACGCGATGGGCAACGCCATCACCTTCGGCCTCACGCCGCGTTCGGTCTATCTCTGGACACTGCCGATGTTCCACTGCAACGGCTGGACCTATACCTGGGCGGTGACGGCGGCCGGCGGCACCCATGTCTGCCTGCGCAATGTCGATCCCGCGCTGATCTTTCCGATGATCGAGCGGCACAAGGTCACGCATATGTGCGGCGCCCCCATCGTGCTCAGCACGCTGATCCACGCCCCCGCCGAGATCCGCCGCCGCTTCGACCACGGGCCGATCGAGATCGCGACCGGCGGCGCGGCGCCGCCCAGCGCAGTGATCGGCGGCATGGAGCGGATGGGGTTCAAGGTCACGCATCTCTATGGCATGACCGAGAGCATGGGCCCGTCGACCTTCTGCGCCGAGCAGGACGACTGGGCGGAACTGCCCCTCGACGACCGGGCCGAGCGCATGGCGCGTCAGGGCGTGAACTTCCCGACGCATGAACTGCATCGCGTCGCCGATCCGCAGACGATGCAGGACGTGCCGAAGGATGGCGCGACCATCGGCGAGTTGATGCTGCGCTCGAACACCATGATGCGCGGCTATCTCAAGAACCCGGCCGCGACGGCCGAAGCTTTCCGCGACGGCTGGCTGCATACCGGCGACCTCGCGGTGCAGCATCCGGATGGTTATGTCGAGATCAAGGATCGCTCGAAGGACATCATCATCTCGGGCGGCGAGAACATCTCCAGCATCGAGGTGGAGGAGGTGCTGTACCGCCATCCGCAGGTGATGGAGGCCGCGGTGGTCGCGGCGCCCCATCCGCGCTGGCAGGAGACGCCTTGCGCCTTCGTCGCCCTGAAGCCGGACAGCGATGGAACGGTGGATGCGGCGGGGATCGTCGCCTATTGCCGCGAGCACCTCGCCCATTTCAAATGTCCGACCAAGGTGGTATTCGGGCCGCTGCCGAAAACCTCCACCGGCAAGATTCAGAAATTCGTCCTGCGCGAGCGGGCCAAGGAGCTTTGAGATGGCAGAGCAGACCATGTTCGGCGACCTCGCCGGCAAGACCGCATTCATCACCGGTGCTTCGTCCGGTCTGGGGCAGCACTTCGCGCGGCTGCTGTCGGGCCACGGCATGAAGGTGGCGCTGGCCGCCCGCCGGACCGACCGGCTGCAGGCCGCGGCCGACGAGATCAGGGCCGCCGGCGGCCATGCCGTTCCGGTGAAGCTGGATGTGACCGACGCGCAGTCGGTGAAGGACGCCGTCGCCCATGCCGAGACGGAACTGGGCGCGATCCATGTCCTCATCAACAATTCCGGCATTGTCCAGGCGAAGAAGGCCATCGACCTGGAGGAATCCGACTGGGACTGGATGATGGACACGAACCTCAAGGGCTCGTGGATGGTCGCGACCGAGGTGGCGCGCCATATGCGCCGGCTGGGACATGGCGGCAGCATCATCAACATCGCATCGATCATCGCCTTCCGCGTGCAGAAGGAGATCATGAGCTACGGCGTCTCCAAGGCCGGCGTGGTCCAGATGTCCAAGGGCATGGCCGAGGAGTTCGCCCGGTTCGGCATCCGCGTGAACGCGATCGCGCCGGGCTATGTCATCACCGACCTGAACCGCGACTATCTGCTGTCGCAGCATGGCGAGGCGATGAAGAAGAAGATTCCGTTCCGCCGCTTCGGCGAGCCGGCCGATCTGGACGGTCCGATCCTGTTGCTGGCCAGCGAGGCCGGCCGCTACATCACCGGCGTCTGCCTGCCCGTGGATGGCGGGCATACGCTGTCGCTGTCGCTCTAGGCGGCATGGGCCGCGCACCGTCCCTGGCCGGAAAGGCCGCACTCGTCACGGGCGCCTCGGCCGGGCTGGGCCGTCGCATGGCGACGGTCCTGGCGGCGCATGGCGCGGCAGTGGCCATCGCGGCACGCCGCCGCGACCGGCTCGATGCGGTTGCGGCAGAGATCGCCGGGCAGGGGGGGCGCGCGGTTCCCGTCCTGCTCGATACTGCCGATCCCGCGAGCATCGAAGCCGCGGTGACAGAAGCGGAAACCGCGCTCGGCCCTCTGCACATCCTGGTCAACAATGCCGCCACCCAGCGTATCGGCTGGCTGATGGATCAGGACGAGGCCGACTGGGACGCCCTGGTCGACACCAACGTCAAGGGTTGCTGGCTGATGTCGCGCGCGGTCGCCCGGCGCATGACCGAGAACGGGACGGGCGGCAGCATCGTCAACATCAGTTCGCTGCTCGCTTTCCGGCACCAGAAGATGGTCGGCGCCTATGGCACCACCAAGGCCGCCATCGTCCATCTGACCCAGGCGATGGCGCTGGAATGGGCCCAGCACGGCATCCGCGTGAACGGCATCGCCCCCGGCAACGTCATCACGGACATGACGCGCGACTATCTGACCTCGCCGCACGGGCAGGGCATGATCCCCAAGATTCCGCTGCGCCGGTTCGGCGAACCGGAGGACATGGACGGGCCGCTGCTGCTGCTCGCGGGCGAGGGCGGTCGCTACATGACGGGGGTCGTGATCCCGGTCGATGGCGGCCATACGCTCAGCCTCGCCCTGTAACGGAGGATCGCAGAATGGTCGTCGACCACCGCACCTACACGCTGAAGCCGGGCACCGTCCCGCAATGCCTGAAGCTGTTCGAGGAGGAGGGGATCGCCATCCTATCCCGGCATCTGGGCCCGCCGCTCGGCTTCTATGTCACCGAGATCGGCCCCTTGAACCAGATCGTCCATCTATGGGGTTACAAGGACGTCGCGGACCGTGCACGCCGCCGCGAGGAACTCCATCATGACAAGGACTTCCTGGCCTATCTGCCGAAAGTGCGCGAATTCATCGTGGCACAGGAGAACAAGCTTCTGCTCGATGCCCCCTTCATGATGAAGAAGTGACGTAGCATCGGCCGCGTTGCTGTCCTAGAGTTCCGTTCCGAAACACGCCGCGCCGACCGGATGCGGCGATCCTAACGCGACAGGGAGGATTACCGATGGTCGTCGACCAGCGCACCTACACGCTGAAGCCGGGCACCGTCCCGCTTTATCTCAAGACCTACATGGCCGAAGGCCGGGCGATCCAGATGAGCCATCTCGGCACGCCTTTCTACTATTCCTTCACCGAGTTCGGCGCGCTGAACCAGATCGTCCATATGTGGTCCTACAAGGACGCGCAGGACCGCGCCGACAAGCGCGCGAAGATGCAGGCCGATTCCGCCTGGACCGCCTATACCGGCAAGGTGCGCGACTATCTGGTGGCGCAGGAGAACAAGCTTCTGATGGCGGCCCCCTTCTTCAAGATGGAGAGCCGGCCGCAGGGCGAGGACATCGCTATCATCGACCACCGCACCTACACGCTGAAGGCCGGCACCGTGCCCTTGTGGATGAAGGCCTATGGCGAACGCGGCAAGGCCATCCAGACCAAGCATATTGGCGAGCCCTATGGCTATTTCTTCACCGAGTTCGGCGCCCTGAACCAGGTCATCCATATGTGGGGTTACAAGAGCCCGGCCGACCGCGATGCGCGGCGGGCGAAGCTGGCCGCCGATCCGGACTGGGCGCCGTATCTGTCGACCGTGCGCGAGCATGTGGTGGCGCAGGAGAACAAGCTGCTCATCGCCGCACCGTTCATGACCCAGAAATAAGACCGCAGAGGATCGCCCGGCATGGATTTCACGTTGTCGCCGCGCGCCCAGGAGGCCTGCGGCAAGATCAGGGAACTCGTCGAGACGCGCCTGTTCCCGCTGGAACTGGACCCGCGCGCCTATGACGAGCACGAGAACATCAATGCCGAGCACCTCGAACCGTTGAAGGCCAAGGCCAAGGAACTCGGCCTGTGGTCTGTCAACATTCCCGAGAAGCAGGGCGGTCGCGGCTTTTCCCTGGTCGAGACCGCCGCCTGCTACGAGGAGATGAACCGCTCCATCTTCGGCCCGATCTGCTTCAACGGATCGGCGCCGGACGATGGCAACATGCGCATCCTCAACCACGTCCTGCCCGAGGAGAAGAAGGCGGAGTGGCTTCAGCCGATCATCGACGGCAAGATCCGCTCCTCCTTCGTCATGACCGAGCCGCATCCGGGTTCCGGCTCCGACCCGATGATGATGCTGACCCGCGCCGAACGGCATGGCGACAAATGGATCGTCAACGGCCGGAAATGGTTCATCACCGGCGCCGGTGTCGCGAAGGTCTTTATCCTGATGGCCAAGACCTCGGACGATCCGCGGCGCGGCCTGACGGCCTTTCTCTACAAGGCCGACCATCCGGGCCAGCGCATCGTCCGCCGCATACCGATCATGGGCCCCGAGGAGCATGGCGGGCATTGCGAAATCCTCTATGAAGGCATGGAGATTCCGGACGAGAACCGCCTCATGGAGGTGGGCGACGGCCTGAAGCTGACGCAGATCCGCCTCGGCCCGGCGCGCCTGACGCACTGCATGCGCTGGCTGGGCCTTGCCCGGCGGGCGCTGGAGATCGCGCGGGAATACGTGCAGAAGCGCGAGAGCTTCGGCAGCAAGCTTGCCGACCATGAAGGCGTGCAGTGGATGCTGGGGCAGGCCGCGGCCGACATCGCGACCGGGCGGTTGCTGGTCATGCATGCCGCCTGGAAGCTCGACCAGGGGGACTTCGCCCGCAACGAGGTCTCGATGGCCAAGATCGCCGTCGCCGACACGCTGCACAGGGCCGTGGACGTGGCGATCCAGCTCAACGGCGCGCGCGGCTATTCCAAGGACACGATCCTGGAATGGATGTACCGCTATGCCCGGCAGGCGCGGCTGGTGGACGGTGCGTCCGAGGTGCACAACATGGTGCTGGCGCGCAGCTTCGTGAAACACGGAACCGACTTCTGGTCCTGGGGCTGAAAGCATGACGATTCAGACTTGGCTGCTGTTCTCGACAGTGGCCCTGGTCCCGGCGTTCAGCCCGGGACCGGCCTTCCTGCTGGCCATCTCGAACAGCCTGCGCTACGGCGCCGGCGCAACCTTCGTCTCTGCGGCAGGCAACGCGCTCGGCTTGTTCCTGATCGGCATGGCCGCCTATGCCGGCTTCGGCACCTTGCTGAATGCCTCGGTCCTGGCCTTTACGATCTTCAAGTTCGTCGGCGCCGCATATCTGATCTATCTAGGCATCAAGACTTGGCGCGACCGGTCAGAGCTGGCCGCGGCCGCGCTCGGCGACGGCCGGGCCAACCGGCAGTCGCTTTTCGGCAACGCCTTCGTCATCGCCATCACCAATCCCAAGGCGATGATCCTGCTGGCCGCCCTGTTCCCCCAGTTCATGAGCGAGCACACCACCCTGGCCGAGGCCATCCTTCTGTCGGGAACCTTCTCGGCGATCTGCTATTTTGCCCATTCCTGCATCGCGGTGTCGGGCGGCCAGTTGCGCCGATTCCTCGCCGTGCCGGCACGCCTGCGCCGGGTGCGCAAGACCATCGGCGCCCTGTTCGTCGGCTTCGGGGTTGCGCTCGGCGCCTATAGCCGATAGGGGCGGCCCCCGCCTTTCATCGCCTGCGGCGAGATGCTATGGAGAATCCGGCTCCCCAGACCGGAGAGGAAATGTCCGATGCCATTTGAACCCGCATCGCAGGCGCTGTCGCGCTTCACCGTTCTCGACCTGACCCGCGTCCGGTCCGGCCCGACCTGCGTCCGCCAGTTGGCCGATTGGGGTGCGAACGTCATCAAGGTCGAAGCGCCGGAAAACGTGGAGCCGGACGGCGCTCTGGGCGCCAAGCGCGATACGCCGGATTTCCAGAACCTCCAGCGCAACAAGCGCAGCCTGACGCTCAATCTCAAGGAACCCGATGCGGTCGCCATCTTCAAGAAGCTGGTCGAGACGGCCGACGTGGTGGTGGAGAACTTCCGCCCCAACGTGAAGCGCAAGCTGGGCATCGACTATCCCGACCTGGCCAAGATCAATCCCCGCCTCGTCTATGCCAGCATCTCCGGCTTTGGCCAGGACGGTCCCTATGAGGACCGCCCCGGCTTCGACCAGATCGCCCAGGGCATGGGCGGCCTGATGTCCATCACCGGCTTGCAGGGGCAGGGGCCGGTTCGCGTGGGCATCCCCATCGCCGACCTGACCTCGGGCATCTTCACCGCCTATGGCATTCTGGTCGCGCTGCTGGAGCGCGAGGTGTCGGGCAAGGGCCAGCATGTGACCTCGTCGCTGCTGGAAGCGCAGATA
>JBFWNZ010000085.1:0-12085 GCA_050250795.1 Alphaproteobacteria bacterium
ATTGCGTCGAGCGCGTCGCACACATCGCTGGTGGCATAGCGGCGCAGCGTCTCGGCGATGCGGTCGTTCTGGAGTCCGGTCATGGCGGGGGTTCCTTCCCAGAAGGGTGTCTCTTTATGGTTGCGGAAAGCGTGCCACAGAGGCGGCCCGCGCGCCACTGGCGGGAGTGGCAGGGCGTCATGCTTCCCTCATGCTGAGACTGACGAAGCATGAGGTCGCCGGATGCGGCGGAGCGGCTCATCCTTCGTCGGGCTCAGGATGAGGCTTCGTCGGGCTCAGGATGAGAGCGAGGGGCGCGGGACGTCAGGAGGATGCGTCGTGCCGGGCGGGACAGATGGCCGGATCAGGTCCGGCCATGACGGGCTTTTCATTTTCGTCGTCATGCGCGGACGCGATCCGCGCATCGGTTTGGGGCGGCAGGGCCTTTCCCTCCTGCTGAGCCTGTCGAAGCATGCGCGGCTGGATAGAGCGGCGCGGCTCATCCTTCGTCGGGCTCAGGATGAGGGCGGGCAGGGAGCGCAGTTGCGCGCAATTCCCCTTTGACAGGGCGGCGCCCTCGCCCCGACACTCGCGGGCAATCGGATGGTGCGTTGCAGCAAGGGGAGCGCGCGGGATGGTGCGGAAATCGGCGGGGCTGGCGCTGGCGGCGGCGCTCGTGTCGGGGGCGGTGGCGGCGATGCTGTCCGGGCCCGCGGCGGCGGACGACAAGAAGGTCGTCAATGTCTACAACTGGTCCGACTACATCACCGAGGACACGCTGAAGAAGTTCACGGCGGAGACGGGCATCGAGGTCCGCTACGACGTGTACGACAACAACGACATCCTGGACGCCAAGCTGCTGGCCGGGAATTCGGGCTATGACGTGGTGTTTCCCACCGCCACGCCCTATTTCGCCAAGCAGATCCAGGCCAAGGCGCTGATGAAGCTGGACAAGGCCAAGCTGCCGAACGCGGCCAAGGTCGATCCGAAGGTATTGCAGCAGCTGCGCGTCGCGGACCCGGACAATTCCTATGGCCTGCCCTATATGATGGCGGGCACGGGCGTCGGCTATAACGTGGCCAAGGTGAAGGCGGCGATGCCCGACGCGCCGCTGGGCAGCCTCGCCATGCTGTTCGACCCGGCGGTGCTGGGCAAGCTGGAAGGCTGCGGCGTGACCCTGCTGGACAGCGCCGAGGAGACCTTTCCCGCCGCGCTCGCCTGGCTGGGCAAGGACCCGACCTCGACCGCGCGCGAGGATCTGGACGCGGCGGCGGCCGTGCTGACCAAGGCGCGGCTGCGCTATCGCTACATCCACTCCTCCGCCTATATCAACGACCTCGCCAATGGCGCGACCTGCGTCGCCATGGGCTATGCCGGCGACCTGGTGCAGGCGCGCGAGCGGGCGAAGGAGGCCAAGAACGGGGTGGAGATCGCGATCTTCCTGCCCAAGGAGGCCTCGAATTTCAACGTCGACGTGATGGCCATTCCCGCCGACGCGCCGAATGTGGAGAACGCGTACAAGTTCATCGACTTCCTGCTGCGGCCCGAGGTGATCGGCCCGATCTCGGTCGCCGTCGGCTATGCCAACGCGGTGCCGGAGGCGGAGAAGTTCATGGACAAGGCGGTGCTGGAAGACCCGGCCGTCTATCCGCCGAAGGACGCCAAGCTGTACACGCTGCCGGTGGCCACCGACGCCTTCCAGCGCGACCGCACGCGGCTGTGGACGCGCATCAAGGCGAAGCGGAAATAGCCGGGATGACCTCCGTCCTCCGCCGGCCTCACCCTGAGCCTGACGAAGGGCGAGGCCCGCACCGTGGTTCGTGCCGCTCATCCTTCGTCAGGCTCAGGATGAGGGAGGGGGCGGACGCTGCATCCGTCATTCCCGCGAACGCGGGACTCCAGGGCGATACGCCGTGCCGCCGGCCCTGGATTCCGGCTCTCCGCTTCGCTGCGGCCGGAATGACGGGAATGGGTGGGCCGGCATGACCGCAACCCCGCTGGTCCAGGTGGAGGGGGCGGTGCGCCGGTTCGGCGAGACGGCGGCGCTGGCCGGGGTCGACCTGACGGTGGGGCAGGGCGAGTTCTTCTCGCTGCTGGGCGCGTCGGGCTGCGGCAAGACCACGCTGCTGCGGCTGATCGCGGGCCTCGACCGGCCGGATGCGGGGCGCATCCTGATCGACGGCGCCGACATGACCGCCGCCCCGGCGCATGCGCGGCCGGTGAACACGGTGTTCCAGTCCTATGCCCTGTTCCCGCATATGAGCGTGGAGCGGAATGTCGGCTTCGGCCTGCGCCAGGAGGGCGTGGACAAGGACGAAATCCGCAATCGCGTGGTCGAGACGATGAGCCAGTTCGGCATCGCCGGCCTCGCGGCGCGGCGGCCCGCCGAGCTGTCGGGCGGGCAGCGGCAGCGGGTCGCGCTGTGCCGGGCACTGGTCAAGCGGCCGAAGCTGCTGCTGCTGGACGAGCCGCTGGCGGCGCTGGACCGGCGGCTGCGCGAGCAGGCGCGCTTCGAGCTGAAAAGCGTGCAGGCGCGGCTGGGCATCACCTTCATCATGGTCACCCACGACCAGGAGGAGGCGATGAGCCTGTCCAGCCGCATCGCGGTGATGGAGGCGGGGCGGATCGTGCAGGTGGGCGCGCCGCGCGACATCTACGACCGCCCGGCCAGCCGCTTCGTGGCCGAGTTCGTGGGCGACGCCAACCTGCTGGAAGGCCGCGTGCAGGCGCTGGAGGAGGGTTCGGCGCTGGTCGACCTGGCGCTGGACGCGCCGGTGCGGATGCCGGCGCCGCCCGCGCTGCGGCCGGGACAGGCGGTGACGGCGATGCTGCGGCCCGAGCGGCTGCGCCTGGCCGCCGAGGGCAAGGCCGGGCCGGGCGAGGCGGGCTGCACCGGCACGGTCGGCGCCGTCGCCTTCCTGGGCGGCGCGACCCTGGTGCGGGTCGCGGTGTCCGGCGGCCGCGTGATCGAGGCGCGGCTGCCCGAGACGGGCGGGGCGCCGCCCGCCGAGGGCAGCACCGTGACGCTCGCCTGGCCGGAGAGCGCGGCCGCCATCCTGGGCGCCTAGCCGTGCAGGGCCTGCGCCGCGCCGCCGTGCTGCTGCCGCCCTATCTGTGGCTGCTCGCCTTCTTCGCGCTGCCGATCCTGGTGGTGCTGACCATCAGCCTCGCCGACCCGGTGACGGGCATTCCGCCCTACACGCCGCTGCTGGAATGGCCCGGGCCGCGGGTGCAGGCGGATTTCGACAATTACGCGACGCTGGCCGCCGACCCCTATTATCTGGACGGCTTCCTGCTGTCGCTGCGCATGGCCGGGGTCTCGACCCTGCTCTGCCTGCTGCTGGGCTATCCGATGGCGCTGGGCATCGCGCGCGCCGTGCCGGGCCGGCGGCTGCCGCTGCTGCTGCTGCTCATGGTGCCGTTCTGGACCTCGTTCCTGGTGCGGACATATGCCTGGATATCGCTGCTGAACAGCAACGGGCTGATCAACACGGCGCTGCTCGACCTGGGCCTGATCGAGGCGCCGCTGCCGCTGCTGCATTCCGCCTTCGCGGTCTATCTCGGCCTCGTCTATGCCTATCTGCCCTTCATGGTGCTGCCGATCTATGCGGTGCTGGAGCGGCAGGATCCGGCGCTGCTGGAGGCGGCGGCCGATCTGGGGGCGACGCCGCTGCGCGCCTTCCTGACCGTGACATTGCCGCTGTCCTGGCCGGGCATCCTGGCCGGCTGCATGCTGGTGCTGGTGCCGTCGATCGGCGAGTTCGTGATTCCCGAGCTGCTGGGCGGCTCGGATTTCCTGATGATCGGCCAGTTGCTCTGGACCGAGACCTTCCAGAACCGCGACTGGCCGCGCGCGGCCTCGATCACGGTGGCGCTGCTGCTGCTGGTCGTGGTGCCGGTGCTGGCGGTGCAGCGGATCGCGCGGCCGCCCGAGGGCCGGGCCTGATGCGGCGCCGGGGCCTGATCGTGCCGCTGCTGTTCGGCTATGCCTTCCTGTACGGGCCGATCCTGGTGCTGATCGCGTACTCGTTCAACGCATCGAAGGCAGTGGCGGTGTGGGGCGGCTTCTCCACGCGCTGGTACGGCGAGCTGGTGCAGAACGAGCGCATCCTGGACGCGGCCTGGCTCAGCCTGCGGATCGCGGCGGCGAATGCGACGCTGGCGGTGCTGCTGGGCACGGCCGCGGCCTATGCGCTGGTGCGGTTCGGCCGGTTCCGCGGCCGGGCGGTGTTCCAGGGGCTGCTGGTCGCGCCGCTGGTGATGCCGGACGTGATCGTCGGCCTGTCGCTGCTGCTGCTGTTCGTGTGGCTGGAGAGCCAGCTCGGCTGGCCGGACGGGCGCAGCGCCGTCACCATTGCCATCGCGCATGCCACGGTCAGCATGGCCTATGCGACGGTGGTGGTGCGGGCGCGGCTGGTGCAGTTCGACCGCGACCTGGAGGATGCGGCGGCCGATCTGGGTGCCGGGCCCTGGGCGACCTTCCGCCAGGTGACGCTGCCGCTGCTGGCGCCGGCGCTGGGCGCGGCCTGGCTGCTGGCCTTCACGCTGTCGCTGGACGATCTGGTGATCGCCAGTTTCGTGTCCGGGCCCGGCTCGACCACCCTGCCCATCGCCATCTTCTCCAGCGTGCGCCTCGGCGTCAGCCCGCAGGTGAACGCGCTGGCGACGCTGATCGTTCTGGCGGTGTCGCTGGCCGTGCTGGCCGCAGGATTCCTGATGCGGCGCCAAGGGCGTAGCCGCGGTCGCGCATAGCCGGTTGCCGCGCGGCGCACTCACGTTATAACTTGTGCCCCCTGGCGGCCCGTCCGCCGGTCCAGCGGATCGAGGCCGCATTGCAGCGGGGAGCAGGCCGCGCCGTTCGCGCGTGCAAAAATAATATCCCGGCGATGCGTTTTGGCTTTTGGCCGATCGGGCATAATGTTGATAAGTTCCACGCCCCTGACCGGGCGCGGGGCGTCCGGGCGGGCGGGCGCAAGAACAAGAGTGGCCTAGAGCACAGTGCGAGGGGCAAAGGTGAAGCAGATGGACGACCAGGGCGTCGCAATGCGGCGGCGTGCGCCGAAGCGGGAAGGGCTGTACGACAGCCGGCATGAGCACGATTCCTGCGGTATCGGTTTTGTGGCCAACATCAAGGGCCGCAAATCGCACGCCATCATTCGCGACGGCCTGCAGATCCTCGCCAACCTGAACCATCGCGGCGCGGTGGGCGCCGATCCCAAGGCCGGCGACGGCTCGGGCATCCTGATTCAGATCCCGGATTCCTTCTATCGCGAGGAATGCAAGGCGCTGGGCATCGACCTGCCGGCGCAGGGCGACTATGCCGTCGGCATGATCTTCCTGCCGCAGGACGAGGCGGCGCGCGCGGATTGCTGCGCCGTCGTGGAGAAGTTCGTCGCCGCCGAGGGGCAAACCCTGCTCGGTTGGCGCGATGTGCCGGTGGACCCGGAGGATCTGGGCTATTCCGTGCGCGGCAGCGAGCCTTCGGTGCGCCAGGTGTTCGTGGGCCGCGGCGCCGATTGCCGCGACACCGTCGCCTTCGAGCGCAAGCTGTTCGTGATCCGCAAGCAGGCCGAGATCGAGATCGAGGCCAAGGGCGGCGTGTACGAGGATTTCTATGTGCCGTCGCTGTCGGCGCGCACCGTCGTCTACAAGGGCATGCTGCTCGCCAATCAGGTCGGTGCCTATTTCCGCGACCTGGAGGACGAGCGCGTGGTCTCGGCGCTGGCGCTGGTGCATCAGCGCTTCTCGACCAACACCTTCCCGACCTGGAAGCTGGCGCATCCCTTCCGCATGGTCTGCCATAACGGCGAGATCAACACGCTGCGCGGCAACGTGAACTGGATGAATGCGCGGCGGCATTCCATCGCGTCCGACCTGTTCGGCGCCGATCTGGAGAAGGTCTGGCCGCTGATCCCCGAGGGGCAGTCGGATACCGCCTGCTTCGACAACGCCCTGGAACTGCTGGTGCGCGGCGGCTATTCGCTGGCGCATGCGATGATGCTGCTGATCCCCGAGGCGTGGCACGGCAACGACCTCATGGACCCCAAGCGGCGTGCCTTCTACGAGTATCATGCCGCCCTGATGGAGCCCTGGGACGGTCCGGCCGCCGTCGCGTTCACCGACGGCGTGCAGATCGGCGCGACGCTCGACCGCAACGGCCTGCGCCCGGCGCGCTATCTCGTCACCGACGACGACATGGTGCTGATGGCGTCCGAGATGGGCGTGCTGCCGATCCCCGAGGAGCGGATCGTGCAGAAGTGGCGGCTGCAGCCGGGCAAGATGCTGCTGATCGACACGGCCCAGGGCCGCATCGTCGACGACGCCGAGATCAAGGCCGAACTGGCGAACGCGCTGCCCTACCAGACCTGGCTGGACAGCACCCAGATCATGCTGGAAGACCTGCCGGCGACCGGCCGCAGCCCGGTGCGCGCCAATGCGCCCGACCTGCTCGACCGGCAGCAGGCCTTCGGCTACACCCAGGAGGATTTGCGCATCCTGATGGCGCCGATGGCGTCGACGGGGCAGGAGGCGGTGGGCTCCATGGGCACGGACACGCCGCTGGCGGTGCTGTCCGACCGTCCGAAGCTGCTCTATTCCTATTTCAAGCAGCTGTTCGCCCAGGTCACGAACCCGCCCATCGACCCGATCCGCGAGGAACTGGTCATGTCGCTGGTCTCGCTGATCGGGCCGCGGCCGAACCTGCTGGGTCTGGACCGCAGCGGCACGCATCGCCGGCTCGAGGTCAGCCAGCCGATCCTGACCAACGAGGACCTGGAGAAGGTCCGCGCCATCGGCGACATCGGCGACCAGCATTTCCGCACCGTCACCCTCGACATGACCTATCCGGTCGAGGAAGGGGCCGCCGGCATGGCGGGCGCGCTGGACGCGCTGCATGCCAAGGCCGAGGCGGTCTGCGCCGAGGGCTACAACATCCTGGTGCTGAGCGACCGGACGGTGAGCGCCGGGCGCATCGCCATTCCGGCGCTGCTCGCGACCTCCTCGGTCCATCATCACCTGATCCGCAAGGGGCTGCGCACCGGGCTCGGCCTCGTGGTCGAGACGGGCGAGGCGCGCGAGGTGCACCATTTCTGCCTGCTCGCGGGCTATGGCGCCGAGGCGATCAACCCCTATCTCGCCTTCGAGACGCTGGAAGAGCTGCGCATCAGCGACGGCCTTGCCGAGTTCGCGGCGGCCGAGGTGCAGAAGCGCTACATCAAGGCCATCGACAAGGGCATCCTGAAGGTGATGTCCAAGATGGGCATCTCCACATACCAGTCCTATTGCGGCGCCCAGATTTTCGACGCGGTCGGCCTGTCGAGCGCGCTGGTCGCGGAGCATTTCACCGGCACCCACACCGCCATCGAAGGCGTCGGGCTGGACCAGATCGCAGAGGAGACCGTGGCGCGCCACCGCCAGGCCTTCGGCAATTCCCAGGTCTATCGCAAGTTCCTGGATGTCGGCGGCGAATATGCGATGCGCATCCGCGGCGAGCAGCATTCCTGGACGCCGGACACCGTCGCCGCCCTGCAGCATGCGGTGCGCGGCAATGCGCTGGACAAGTACCGCGAATTCGCGCGGCTGGTGAACGACCAGAGCCGGCGCACCATGACCATCCGCGGCCTGTTCGAGTTCAAGTCCGCGGGCGCTCCGGTGCCGCTGGAGGAGGTCGAGCCGGCCAAGGATATCGTGAAGCGCTTCGCCACCGGCGCCATGTCCTTCGGCTCGATCAGCCGCGAGGCGCATACGACACTCGCCATCGCTATGAACCGGATCGGCGGCAAGTCGAACACCGGCGAGGGCGGCGAGGAACCGGACCGTTTCGTGCCGCTGCCGAACGGGGATTCGCAGCGCTCGGCGATCAAGCAGGTGGCCTCCGGCCGTTTCGGCGTGACCGCGGAATACCTCGTCAATTCCGACGTCATGCAGATCAAGATGGCGCAGGGCGCGAAGCCCGGCGAAGGCGGCCAGCTGCCGGGCCACAAGGTGGACGCGGTGATCGCCAAGGTGCGGCACTCGACGCCGGGCGTCGGCCTGATTTCCCCGCCGCCGCATCACGACATCTATTCCATCGAGGACCTGGCGCAGCTCATCTACGACCTGAAGAACGCGAACCCCGACGGCGCGGTGAGCGTGAAGCTGGTGTCGGAGATCGGCGTCGGCACGATCGCGGCGGGCGTCGCCAAGGCGAAGGCCGACCAGGTGACCATCGCGGGATATGAGGGCGGCACCGGCGCGAGCCCGCTGACCTCGATCACCCATGCCGGCTCGCCCTGGGAGATCGGCCTTGCCGAGACGCATCAGACCCTGGTGCTGAACCAGTTGCGCGGGCGCATTTCGGTTCAGGTCGATGGCGGCCTTCGGACCGGCCGCGACGTGGTGGTAGGCGCGATGCTGGGGGCCGACGAGTTCGGCTTCGCCACCGCGCCGTTGATCGCCAGCGGCTGCATCATGATGCGCAAATGCCACCTGAACACCTGCCCGGTCGGCGTCGCGACCCAGGATCCGGAGCTGCGCGCCAAATTCACCGGCAAGCCGGAGCACGTCATCAACTTCTTCTTCTTCGTCGCCGAGGAAGTGCGCGAGCTGATGGCGCAGATGGGCTTCCGCCGGTTCGACGAGATGATCGGCCGCTCCGACATGCTGGAGCAGCGCAAGGCGATCCAGCACTACAAGTCCAAGGGGCTGGACCTGTCGCGCGTGCTGCACAAGCCCGAAGCCGGGCCGGATGTGGCGATCCGCAACAGCGAGAAGCAGGCGCACGACGTTTACGACGTGCTCGACCGCCGGCTGATTGCCGAGGCCGCTCCGGCGCTTGAGCATGGCAAGCCGGTGCGCATCGAGGGCCGCATCCGCAACAGCGACCGCACGGCCGGTGCCATGCTGTCGGGCGAGGTCGCCAAGCGCTATGGCCATGCCGGCCTGTCCGAGGACACCATCGCCGTCAGGCTGACCGGCACCTCTGGGCAGAGCTTCGGCGCCTTCCTCGCGCGCGGCGTGTCGCTGGAACTGGTGGGCGAGGCCAACGACTATGTCGGTAAGGGCCTGTCCGGCGGCCGCATCGTCGTCCGCCCGCCCGAGACCAGCAAGATCGAGCCGGAGCGCAGCATCATCGTCGGCAATACCGTGCTCTACGGCGCGGTCGAGGGCGAATGTTATTTCCGCGGCGTCGCGGGCGAGCGCTTCGCCGTGCGCAATTCCGGCGCCGTTGCCGTCGTCGAGGGCGTGGGCGACCACGGTTGCGAGTACATGACCGGCGGCGTGGTCGTGGTGCTGGGCCCGGTCGGCCGCAACTTCGCGGCCGGGATGAGCGGCGGCATCGCCTATGTCCTGGACGAGAGCGGCGGCTTCGAGGAGCGCTGCAACATGTCCATGGTGGAACTGGAACCGATTGCCGCGGAGGCGGAAACGATGGAACGGCTCGCCCATCAGGGGGGCGACATGCAGATGCACGGCCTGGTCGACGTCATGCGCGATATGACGCGGCGCGATGCCGAACGCCTGTACCGCCTGGTCGACAACCATGCCCGCTACACCAACTCGCAGCGGGCGCGCGACATCCTGGCCGACTGGGAGCGCTATTGCGCCCGCTTCGTGAAGGTGATGCCCGTGGATTACCGGCGCGCGCTGCAGGAAATGGAAGCGGCGCAGCCGGCGTCCGGGCGCGACCTCGCGGCGGGAGCGGCCTGAACGATGGGAAAGGTCACAGGCTTCCTGGAGATCGAGCGCCAGGATCGCAAGTATCAGCCGGCCGCCGACCGGGTCCGGCATTTCGACGAGTTCCTGATCCCGATGGACCTGAAGGCGGTCTCCCGGCAGGGCGCGCGCTGCATGGATTGCGGCATCCCGTTCTGTCACCAGGGCTGCCCGGTCAACAACATCATCCCCGACTGGAACGACCTCGTCTTTCGCGACGACTGGCGCAACGCGCTCGAAGTGCTGCACTCCACCAACAATTTCCCGGAGTTCACCGGCCGCGTCTGCCCCGCGCCCTGCGAGGAGGCATGCACGCTTAACATCGACGATACCCCGGTGACGATCAAGACGATCGAATGCACCATCGTCGACAAGGGCTGGGAAGAGGGCTGGATTCAGCCGGATGTGCCGGAGCGGCGGACCGGCAAGCGCGTGGCGGTCGTCGGCTCCGGACCGGCCGGCCTTGCCTGCGCGCAGCAGCTGGCGCGCGCCGGGCATGACGTCACGGTGTTCGAGAAGCATGCTCGCGCCGGCGGCCTGCTGCGCTACGGCATCCCCGACTTCAAGATGAGCAAGCACCTGATCGACCGCCGGGTGAAGCAGATGGAGGCCGAGGGCGTCACCTTCCGCACCGGCGTCCATGTCGGCGCGACCATGTCGGCCCGCGCGCTGCTGGAGCAGTTCGACGCGGTGGTGCTGTCCGGCGGCTCGGAGAAGGGACGCGATCTGCCGGTGCCGGGCCGCGATCTCGCGGGCATCGAATTCGCCATGGACTACCTGCCGCAGCAGAATCGCCGCGTCGGCAAGGAGCCGCTGGGCGAGGCCGAGGATATCCTGGCGGGCGGCAAGGACGTTGTGGTGATCGGCGGCGGCGATACGGGCTCCGACTGCATCGGCACGGCCTTCCGCCAGGGCGCGGTGTCGGTGACGCAGATCGAGATCATGCCGCGTCCGCCCGAAATGCCGGAGAAGGGTACGACCTGGCCGCTATGGCCTGCGCGCATGCGCACCTCCTCCTCGCAGGCGGAGGGCGCCAAGCGCGACTGGAGCGTCGCGACCAAGAATTTCATCGGCAAGGACGGCCGCGTCACCGGGCTCAACTGCGTCCGGCTCGACGCCAAGATGCAGGAGATTCCGGGCAGCGACTTCACGCTCAAGGCCGACCTCGTGCTGCTGGCGATGGGCTTCGTCCATCCGGTGCATGAGGGGATGCTCAAGGAACTCGGCACCGACCTCGACCCGCGCGGCAACGTCTCGGCCAACACCGAGGACTACAAGTCCTCGCTCGACAAGGTGTTCGCCGCCGGCGACATGCGGCGCGGCCAGTCGCTGGTCGTCTGGGCGATCCGCGAGGGCCGGCAATGCGCCCGCGCGGTGGACGAGTTCCTGATGGGAACGACCGTCCTGCCGCGATAAGGGCATCTCGGCGTCCGTCTTCGGCGGCATTCCGTTACGGTTGCGCAAGCATACGGGTTTACGCCCGTAGGCGATGCTGCATATCCTGCCCGAAGGCCGCATCCGATTCAGCGGTCATATGGTTCGGGAACGGACCAAGGGACAGGTGCCGACGATGTCGCATTCGCGGCCAAACCGCTGGGCCCTCCGGTGCAGTGCTGATTGCGAATCTGGCAGAAACAGGCGGCGGTAACGCCGCAGGCTCTGTCCTTCGACGATCCCGGATTTCGTCAAATCATGGGGAGTGAAGGACGATGACGCTGGACCCGACGCATATCGTGCAGACCGGCATGGCCTTCTGGGGCTCGAAGGTTCTGTTATCGGCAATCGAGCTTGGGTTGTTCACCGCGCTGGGGCGGGATTCGAAAACCGCCGGGGAACTGGCGGATGCGCTGGGACTGCACCCGCGCGCGATCCCCGATTTTCCCGACGCGCTGGTGGCGCTCAAACTGCTGGACCGTACCGGGGAGGGGCCCGGCGCCCGCTATGCCAACACGCCGGAAACGGCCAAGTTTCTCGACCGAAGCAGTCCGGAATACATCGGCGGATTTCTGGAAATGTGCAGCGCCCGCCTGTATCGCTTCTGGGCCGACCTCACCGAAGCGCTGCAGACGGGCGTTCCGCAGAACGAGGTGAAGCACACGGGCGAATCCATGTTCGCGAAACTGTACGAGGTGCCGGAACGCCTGGAACAGTTCATGAATGCCATGCGGGGCATCTCGGCGGAGAATTTCCGGATGTTCGCGCAAAGCTTCGACTTTTCGCAATACGGCACGCATTGCGATATCGGGGGCGCGACGGGACAACTGTCCTGCGAGGTTGCGTCGGCCAATCCGCATATGCGCTGTCTCAGCTTCGACCTGCCGCAGGTCGTTCCGATCGCGGTGCGCCACATCGCCGCGGCGGCGCTGAGCGACCGGGTGCAAGCCGTCGGCGGCGATTTCTTCGCGGAATCCCT
>JBFWNZ010000086.1:0-12015 GCA_050250795.1 Alphaproteobacteria bacterium
CGTGTGCTCTTCCGATCTCCGCAACCGCTGCACCCGGCACAACGGCCAAACGCTTCCCCCGTCCCACCGGCTGGGCGTAGGATGGTCCGGACAAATCCCTGGGAGGAAACCGCATGCCCGGAACCGTGCAAACCGGCAGCGCCGAACATCCGCATCGCATCGACCTGCCTTGCGCCTGGTACAGCGCCGAGCTTTACCGCGACACGTCCTGGATCTGGCCCATCGAACCCCGGCACGTCGATGAGATCGACGCCGCGTTCCGCCAGTCCAAGGCGAAGGGTCTCGACGAGCATGCGGCCACGGCCGCCGATTTCCCGCTGCCCGGCTTCTCGCAGGTGCTGCGGGACCTGCTGCACGAACTGGAGCACGGGCGCGGCCTCGTCCTCATGCGCGGCTTCCCGGTCGACCGCTACAGCTATGCCGATCTGCGCCGCATCTATTGGGGTATCGGCACGCATATGGGCAGGGCCGAGTCCCAGAACATCCTGGGCGAGCTGATGCAGGAGGTCACGGATAAGGGCTTCGACTATTCCAAGCCCGAGCATCGCGGCAGCATGACCTCGGCCGAGCTGCGGCCGCATTGCGACATCACCGACGTGGTCGGCCTGTTCTGCCTGCGCCGCGCGAAGAGCGGCGGCGAGAGCAAGGTGCGCAGTTCCATGACCATCTACAACGAGGTCCTGGCCCAGCATCCGGAATACCTGCCGGCCTTGCATCGCGGCTTCAAATACGACCTCGACGGAAAAGGCCCGACCGGCCATCCCAAGGAGGTGACGCATCGCATCCCGGTCTTCTCCTGGCACCAGGGACAGTTGTCCTGCCGCTTCAACCAGAAGGCCATCGAGGACGGGGCGCGCAAGATCGGCGAGCCGCTGACCGAACTCGAACAGGCGGCGGTGGAGTTCGTCGGCCGCACGGCCAACCGCCCGGACATCGAGCTGTCGATGGATTTTCAGCCGGGCGACATCCAGTGGCTGAACAACTATGTGACGCTGCATTCGCGCGGGCGTTTCGAGGACTATGACGATCCCGCGAAGCGGCGCCTGCTGCTGCGGCTATGGTTGAATCATCCGGCCGCGCGGCCGCTGGACGATGCCTTCGCCAACAAGGCGCTGAACGGCCCGCGCGGCGGCGTGAAGAAGCGGACCGCGACCTACGATCCAAAGGATGTGCGCGCGGTACCCGGGCTGGAGGCGCGGCCCTAGCGGCTGTCGATGGCCCGGCGCATCGCCGCCTCTGCCGCGGGCATGGCGGTGTCCGGCGATACGCCTTCATGGATCATCGCGTGCAGTGCCTTCGGCACGATGCCGGCGGCGAGGATCGCGGCCGAGCGCGACAGGGTGCGGGCGTCGAAGGCGAAGCTCTCCATCCGGTCGAAGCCGGCGGCGAGCCGGCGGACGCGGTCGCGGCCATAGCGCGGGAACACGCCCAGCGGATCGCGCATGAAGGCATCGCTCTCGGCCACGCCGCGCAACACCGGCAGCATGCCGCCCGGCGCCATGTGCAGCCAGGTGGCATAGGCATCAGGGCGGAACAGGAACCGGATCAACGCCTGAGTCGCCGCGGCGCGCGCAGCATCGCCGCCAACCAACGGCGCCAGCGCCTCGATCACGCCGAAGCCGACCGGCCGCGTGTCCGTTAGAATCGTCGTGAATGCGACCTTTCGAACGAGATCCGAATCGAAATCTGCGCCCTGCAATTGTGGAAAATTCGCCCGGCCAAGCGAATCCTTCGCCGCCCCTTCCAGGGCCAGATCGTCCATGATGAAGGTCGAATAGACCATCATCGCAGCCCGGCCCTGCAGGAAGAAGTCGCGCGCGCGCCAGGTCTGGTCCTCCGCCGGACCCAGCCGCACCAGTTCGGCATAGGTCGCTGCCGCCGCGCGCATCGCCGGCGTGTCGAAGCTGGGCTCGCCGTCGGCGTCGAACAGTTCGGCGCCCATGGCCAGCGCCAGTTGGGTGAAGCCCTGCTCGGCATACAGGTCGGGCCGGCTGCCGATCACGATGCCGAACCGCATGTTGTCGGGGTCGTTGAACCGGCGCGCCGCCTTGAGCACCGCGTCCACCGTCACCGGGGGCGACAGCCCCGCCTCGGCGAACCAGTCGGCGCGGTACCAGACCGCCTGCAACCAGCCATGGAAGGGGATGCCGTGATAGCCGCCCTCCTCGGCCCGCAGGAACTGCAGCGGCGCCCCGAAGAAGCGATCCTCTCCGATGTCCTGGATCGCGGCATTCGCCGCCGCCATGTCGACCAGTCCCTGGCGCGACAGCGCCACCGCGAGGGCAGAGGCGGCAGAGACGAGATCGGGCCCTTCGCCACGCGCCGCCGCGGCCGCGACCGCCCCGGCCATTTCGTTCTCATCGACGGCGCGCAATGCAACCGTGACGCCAGGATTGAAAGCCTGGAACAGATTCGCGAGATAGCGGATGACAACTTGCCGGTTCGGCTCGGTCTCCGTATGCCACAAGGCGATTTCCACGGCTCGCGCCCGCACGGGCGAGATCAGCGCCGCCACGACCGTCAAGGCAATGAGCAGGCGGGTCATTTGCTCTCCATGACCGTCACACCGGCCCAGTCGGCCGCGGGCGGCGCGCCCTTGAAGCCCGTACAACGTTCGGCATAGCGCTGGGCGGCCCCATCCGCCGGATACGCCGCCGCGAACGCCTCGAACAACGCCGCCGCGCGCACCCAGTCGCGCGCGTCATGCGCGTCCATGGCCGCCGCCCAGTCGACCGCCATGCGTTCCAGCGCGGGGTCGGCCGGCCGCTGGCTGAGCAGTTCGTGCACCTCCATCGACGTCAGCGCCCCCTTGGGCAGCACGCGGTCGATGCGCCGGCAGAGGAACCGTCCGCCGGTCGCCGCCACGACATCGGCCGAGACCAGAATCGTCGTGCCGTAAACCTTGTTCAGCCCTTCCAGGCGCGCCGCCATGTTCACGGCCGACCCCATGGCCGTGTAATTCATCCGGTCGGCCGACCCGACATTGCCGACCACCGCCTCGGCCGTATGCACGCCGAAGCGGGTGGGCAGCGGCGGCATCCCCTTGGCGACCGCATCCCGGTTGAAGGCCGCCACCCGGTCGCGGCAGTCCAGCGCCGCCTCGCAGGCATGCGCGACATGATCGGGATCTTCGGTCGGCGCGTTCCATAGGGCCATGACGGCGTCGCCGATGAATTTGTCGACCACGCCGCGATGCGCCGTCACGCCCGCCGTCATCTCGTCGAAATAGCGCGACGTGCGGCGCATCAGTTCTTCCGGGGCGACCCGCTCCGCCATGGTGGTGTAGCCGGCAACATCGGTGAACATCATCGTCACCGGCTGCCGGCGCCCGCCGATCTCCAGCGCATCGCCGGATTCCACGATCCGGCGCACGATGTCGGTGGGGACGAAGCGCGCGAAATTCCGCAGGGCCGCCTTCATCCCGTCGATGGAAACCGCCAGCTTGTCGATCTCCTTGATGCGCGATCCCAGATCGACATGCTCCTCAAGGTCGAACTGCCGGATGCGGTCGGTTTCTTCGACAAGCAACTCGATGGCATGGGCCATCCGCTTGGAGAAGAAGACCACCAGCAGCATCGACGCCGCCACCGCGATGGTCGCAAAGATCATGCTGTTCCTGCGGGTGCGGTCGAGCACACCGGTGAAATCGGTCAGCGGCGCCAGCACGGCCAGCCGCCCGCCCTCGGCGATATTGGCCGGCAGCGGGGCGAGCCGCGCGAGATAGCTTTGGCCGGCCTCCTGGAACACAAGGCTTTCGCGCAAGCCGTTCGGCTCGGGGCGCAATCGCAGCAGGGTGTCGAGCGCCCGCTCGCCCAGTTCGGCGATCCGCGCCGGATGCAGCGTTCCGTCGCTCTCGTCCGCCGATGTCGTGCGGTTCGGGTCGCTGAAGGCGATGACCTGGCCGTCCCGGTCGAACAGCAGCACCCGGCCATGCGGCGAAACGGGATTGTCCGCCAGGAACTCCGACAGCGCTTCAAGGGTCACGTCGATGCCGAAGACGCCCGGCACCTCGCCGTCGAAGCGCCGCGCCATCGTCAGACCCGGCGCGCGCAGGCTTTGGAACATGTAAACCGTGGATGCGATCTGCTGCCTGGCGCCGATGGCCGAGCGGTACCAGCCGCGCGAGCGCGGATCGTAGGCGACCGAGCCGTCGATCCGCGATCCAACCATCCGGCGCTCCCGGTCCAGGAAGCTCCAGAACTGGAACCGCGTGCCATCGGGCCGGCGCAGGATCGTGCGCAGCGCGAACAGCGTGCCCGGCGGCGCACCCAGTTCTTCCGCGACCCGCTCTCCGCCATTCGCCACCGAGATGATCTGGTGGAAGTCGCCGTCCTCATAGCCCATATAGGCCGAATAGATCTGCGGATAGGTCGTCAGCGCCCGCATCAGGTACCAGGCGGTCGGATGGACCATGATGTCGGGCTTCTGGGCGATATCGGGCATCGAGGCGGCCAGGTCGGCCAGAGCGGTGGCCGGCTCGAACAGCGCCGTCACCCGCTGCGTCACCTTCGCGCCGGCCTCATCCATCAATTGCTGGGCCGTATCCGCGGCCGCATGGGTGCTTTCGCGGTGGTTGTACCAGCTGATCAGCGCGGCATTGGCCAGCGCCAGAACCGAAAAGATCGCAGCGATGCTGAGCCGGAAGCTGATCTTCGGGCGATGGCGGAAACGGCCTTTGGTCGAGGCGGCTGTCATTGCCGGATCATGCTCTCGTTTTAGACTGGCCGGTATCGGGATCGTTACGGGTGCGCCGCAAAGCCTTCCCCGCCGCCCTGGAAATGCATCGCATTTTGCTACTGCGACGGATTTGCTGTATCCGGAATTCCCGACCGGGCGTAAAGCAGGGTATCGTCGATGCCGAGAGCCGGCCTTTCGAATGGGGGGTATCGTTTGGACAGCGTTCCCGACCAAGCGGCGGTTGAACTGAACGGCGACAGTTACCGCTCCCTGATCGAGAATGCCGTCGAAGGAATCTACCGGACCACGCCGGAAGGCCGCTATCTGGTCGCCAACGCGTCGCTGGCCCAGATTTACGGCTACGAGACCACGGAAAGCCTGATCGCCGAGCTCACGGATATCGGCAGCCTGCTCTATGTCGATCCGCTCGACCGCGAGCGCTTCAAGACCTTGATGGCGGACCATGCCACCGTCCGCGACTTCGTCGCCCCGGTGTATCGGCGCGACGGGCGGATCATCTGGATTTCCGAGAATGCCCGTGCCGTGAAGGACGGGGACGGGCGCATCGTCTGCTACGAAGGTACCGTCGAGGATATCACCGAGCGCAAGCTGTCCGCCGACCACCTGCGGCTGGCGGCCGCCGTCTTCGAGCATGTGAACGACGCCATCGCGATCACATCGCCGACGCGCATCGTGCGCGCCGTGAACCCCGCCTTCGAACGCGTCACGGGATTCTCGGCCGCCGAGGTCGTCGGCAAGCCCTGCGCGCTGATCGCGACCGAGATGCACGATCCCAACCTGCTGGACCAGATGTGGGAGACGCCGGGCCGCGGCAACACCTGGTCGGCGGAGATGTGGGCGCGACACCGCTCCGGCGACCTGTTCCCGGCGACCGTCGAGGTGACGGGCGTGCCCGGCCCGACCGCGGACCAGCCGGTGGAAACCTTCGTGCTGCTGTGCCGGGACATCACCCAGCGCAAGATCGCCGAGCAGCGCATCAGCTTCCATGCCCGCTACGACGCGCTGACCCGGCTGGTCAACCGCCACACGGTGATGCAGGCGCTGGGCGAGGCCATCCGGGATGCCGAGCAGATGCAGCACAAGCTGGCGGTGCTCTATCTCGACGTGAACCGCTTCAAGGATATCAACGACAGCCTGGGCCACACTGCCGGCGACGAATTGTTGCGGCAGGTCGCGCGGCGCCTGCGCTCCAGCGTGCGCGCCTCCGACACGGTGGGGCGCGTCGGCGGCGACGAATTCGTCGTCATCCTGCCGTCGATTCCCGATCCGCGCGCGGCGCAGGCCTGCGTCACCAATATCCGCTATGCCTTTTCCGAAAGCTTCCCGATCGCCGGCCAGGACGTCTACACCTCGACCAGCATCGGCATCGCGATCTTCCCGGATCACGCGACCACGACCGAGGACCTGATCGCCAAGGCCGATCTCGCGATGTACCACGCCAAATCGCGCGGCGAGCCCTGGCGCTACTACGACACCGAACTTGAGATCGAAGCGGCGCAGCGCGTCGGCGTCGCGACCGATCTGCGCCGCGCGCTTGCCGAGGGGCATTTCCGGCTGGTCTACCAGCCCAAGGTGGAGCAGTCCTCCGGGCGCGTCACCGGCGCCGAGGCGCTGATCCGCTGGACCGATCCCCAGCATGGCGAAATCAGCCCGGCGCATTTCATCCCTGTCGCCGAGCGCAGCGGCCTGATCGGCGCCATCGGCGACTGGGTCCTGGCCGAAGCCTGCCGCCAGATACGGGTCTGGCTGGATGCGGGCATCGCGCCGCCGCGCATCGCCATCAACCTGTCTCCGGTCCAGTTCCGCGATGCCCGTCTGTGCGAAAAGATCCGCGCCGCCCTGACCCGGCACCGGCTGGAGCCGAGCGCTATCGAGATCGAAATCACCGAAACGGTGATGGCCTCCGATGTGGACCGCACCGTCAAGACGCTGCACGAGCTCTCCGAGATGGGGCTGCACATCGCCATCGACGATTTCGGCACCGGCTATTCCTCGCTGGCCTATCTCAAGCGCTTTCCCGTGGACACGGTGAAGATCGACCGCACCTTCGTCGTGGACCTGCCCGACAGTTCCAAGGACAAGGCGCTGGTCTCCTCGCTCATCACGCTCGCCCGGAACATGGGTTTCGACACGGTCGCAGAAGGCGTGGAAACCCCCGAACAGGCCAGTTTCCTCATCGATCAGGGCTGCGCCACCTTGCAGGGCTATCTGTTCGCCAAGCCGCTGGACCCGGACGATTTCGCCGCGCTCCTCGCGCCCGGCAGCTAAATCGCCCTAACGCGGCCCGACAAGCGTTTCCACCGCCCGCAGCAGCGCCGCCTCCATCACCGGCTTGGACAGCAGCATCTGGATGTCCAGCCCCTTGGACCGGATCGTCTCCGGCGGGGTCGCCGTCACCATGACGATCGGAACATGGGCAAGCCGCGGATCGGCCCGCACGGCCGCGACCAGCTTGCCGCCATCCATGCGGGGCATCATGTAGTCCGTCACGATCAGGTCCGGCAGGTTGTCCCGCAGCCATTCCAGCGCCGCACGACCGTCGCTGGCGACGACCGCGCGATGACCGGCCGCGTCCAGCGCTGCCTCCGCCGCGGCGGCGATCAGGTATTCATCCTCGACGATCAGGATGCGGGCCATCGGAAAGGCGCCTAGCCGTCCGACGCGTCGGCGCCGGCAACGATGCCGCCTGCGCCGATCGTGAAGGGAACGGTGGCATGGTCGAAATCGCTGTCGCGCATTTTCAGAACGGACAGCAGCCGCATGAGCCGCCCCTCATCGGTTTCGGCGAACCGCAGCAGCAGAATATTCTCGGCAATGGCCGAAATCTGGTCGAGGACCAGATTGTGGTTGGCGAAAAATTCAGGAGCCTCAAGGGTGCAGAGCGTCGTCGCACCCAGTTGCCGGAGCCGGATCGCAAGCGCGGCGAAGAAACTGTCCACGCGCTCGGGAAAGATCGCAGCCTGCTTGAACGCACCGATGCCGTCGATGAACACCCGGCGCGCGCCGGTCCGCGCCGCCTCGGACAGCATCCGATCGGCCATTTCGTCGAGGAAGCTCTCGAAGGGCTTGTGCCAGGCGACGGTCAGGGCCCCCGACGCCGTCATGGCATCGACATCCACCCCCAGGCTTTCCGCCTTGGCCCGCACCTTGTCCGGCGTTTCGTAGCATCCGAAGAACAGGCCCGGCGCCTCCGCCGTCGCCTCGCGCAGGAACAGCAGACCGATCGAGGTCTTGCCGACCCCCGACGGGCCGATCAAAAGGGTCGTCGACCCGACCGGAATGCCGCCCGTCATCATCCGGTCCAGCCCGCCAATACCGCTGGCGATCCGGCCGGCCGGGATCGTCTCCGGCGGCGCATCGAACAGCGTTTCCAGCCGGGGCGTCACGATTGCGCCTTCGGCAGCAAGGCGGAACAGATGAATTCCGTTCAGATGCCGGGCACCGCGGAACTTCAGCACCTGGAGCGACCGGATGCGCCGGGCCGACTGCACCACCTCGCCCAACTGGATGATGCCATCCACCATGGTCCGTTCCGGGCTGAAGCTCGGCTGCGGTCCGTTGGTGATAAAGATCAGGGTGCAGCCATGCAGGCTCGCCACGCCCTGCATCGCATAGATGAACTCGCGGAAATCCCCTTGCGAGGCGGCGCGTTCCTGCGCGACGTAAAGGCCGTCCAGGATCAGCAGACCGGCGCCGGCTTCGCGCACCGTCGCGCGCAGCAGGTCCAGAACTCCCGGCAAGCCCTCGCGGCGCAAGGCGTCGAAGGCGCTGATGTAGCTGACCTTGTCCGGGACGAGCCCGGCATCCATGAAGGCAAATTCGCCCATATAGCGCAGCAGCCGATCATGGCTCTCCGCCAGCAGGGTGGCGTAGACGACACGGTCGCCGGCGCGGGCGCGATTATAGGCGATCTGGTTTGCCATCGTCGTTTTGCCCGTGCCGGGCGGCCCCTCGACGATGTACAGCCCGCCGCGGTGAAAGCCGCCGCAGATGATCCGATCCAATCCGGCGATGCCGGTCGGAACAAGTCCGTCGTCGCTCGTCTCTGCCATGTCCCCACGATCCCCGGCGAAGATACGGACGCATGCGACGACCGGCACTCGCCGTCCGCACTGCCATGTCCCCTGCAATTGAAACAGCCAGCGACCGCATGGGTTCACTGGCAATGGAAAATCGGATGCCGATCCGCGACGACCGGGATCGCGGCGCTGCCTAGCGGTGTCGGGAAGACCGGCCGGGACATCGGCAAGCCGACATCCCGGCCGAACGGATGCGGATCAGAGACCGCCCGCCTCGAAGCTGGACTTGGCGATCACCGGCTGAATGGTGATATGCGCCATCGTGGTATGCGCCTTCGCGCCATGCCAATGCCGGTCCCCGGCCTTGATATGCACCACGTCCCCGACCTTGATCTCGTATTCGCCATGATCGTCGGCGACGATGCCTTCGCCCTCGGTCACGACGAGAATCTGGTCGTGATCGTGCTTGTGCCACCCCGTCGTCGATCCCTTGGTGAAGCTGACCACGCTGCACTTGAAATCGTCGGAATCCCCGTTGGGGATGACCATCTGCTGATGCCGTGCCACGGCCTCGCCGGTCCAGCCTTTCAGCGGCACCGCCTCGCCCATGTCCTTCTTCGCCAGCTTGTCGATCGTCACCACGCGCATGTTTCTTCTCCTCCTCGCATATCGGTGTGTTCGGCCCGCTATCCCAGCAGCGGTGCGTATTCGTCCAGCCGGCGCAGGATGTCGTCGCGGCTGCCCGCCGGCAATTCCAGCAGCACCCGCTCCACCCCCACCTCGGCATAGCTTTCCAGTGCCTTCTTCTCCGCCGGCACGCGGAAGCAGGTCATGGACAGCGTCTTCATGTCCCGGCCCGCCTCGTCGGCGATCCGCTTGAACCGCGCCATGCCCTCGACCGGGTCGAATTGCGGACCCGGCCGCGGGAACCAGCCATCGGCGTAGTCGACGACGCGGCGGATGGTGTGGTCGGTCTCGCCCCCGATCAGAACCGGCGGATGCGGCTTCTGCACCGGCTTGGGAAAGGACCAGATCGGATCGAAATCGATCATCTCGCCGTGATACTCGGCTTCGTCCTGGGTCCAGATCGCCTTCATCGCCAGGACCCTCTCCTTCATCAGCGGGAAGCGGTCCGCATAGGCGACGCCGTGGTTGTTCATCTCCTCGATGTTCCAGCCGCCGCCGATGGCACAGATGAAACGTCCGCCCGACAGGTGATCCAGGCTGGCGATGGTCTTGGCGGTGGTGAAGGTGTCGCGCTGCGGCAGCAGGCAGATACCGGTGCCGAGCTTCAGCTTGGTCGTGGCCGCCGCTGCATAGGACAGGGCGACGAACGGATCGTAGAGGTTCCAGTAATAGCTGGGCAGGTCGCGGCCGCGGCGCTTGGATGACGCAAGGCTGGCCGGAATATGCGTGTGCTCCGGCAGGAACAGGGATTCGAACCCCCGCGCCTCGACCTCGCGGCCCAGTTCATCGGGCCGCATGCCGTAATGGGTGACGAAATTCAGAACCCCGATATGCATGGTCGCGGACTCCCCTCTCCTCAGGCGGCGGCGCGCGCCAGCACGGCGCCGGCCCCGCTGCCGGTTTCCAGTGCCTGCAGACGCGGCAGCACCTTATCAGCAAACAACGCGATGTTGCGCTTGGCGAGATCGTGCGGCATCCCGCCAAAGCTGAACACCGCAATCACGCCGCCCGCGTCGATCCGGCGGCTGCACTCCGCCAGCTTGGCGAACACCTGATCCGGCGTGCCCCAGACCTGGAGCCCGGCCAGGAAATCGACGAAGCTGTCGATGCCGTGCTTGGCGATGTTGGCCGCCAGTTTGCCGTAATACTCATAGCCCTTGATATGGGCGAGGCCGGCATTCTGGAACTCGTAATGGTCCAGCGCCGAGCGGCAATAGCCGCGGACATAGCGGCGGAACATGTCCTCGGCCTCTGCCTCGGTCTCGCCGACCGCGACGAAGGACACCAGCAACGGCTTCGGCGGCGGCGCGTCATGCACCTCCAGGAACCGGGCCCGGTATCCGGCGATGTCCTCCTCCGCCTTCTCCCAGGGCTTTTGCGCGATGATCATGATGCCGACGCCCAGCTTCACCATGATCTCAAAGGATTCCGGCGACACCGACGCGGCATAGCTGCGGCCGCGGATGGGGGCCGTCGGCCGCGGCCGGATGTCGACCGGCGGCTGGCGCAGCAGGGTGCCGCGGTACTCCATCCGCCCGCTGTCCAGCGCCGCCAGCAGCGCCTCGGCATATTCGGTGAAGCGGGTGCGGGATTCGTTCATGTCGATCCCGAACCCCTCGAACTCCACCCGCCCCAGCCCGCGCCCGATCCCCAGGATCAACCGTCCGCGCGACAGGTTGTCCAGCATCGACAGGTCCTCGGCCAGCCGCACCGGCGTGTGCCAGGGCAGCACCGTGACCATCGAGCCCAGCCGCACCCGCTGCGTCCGCCCGGCCATGTAGGTCAGGAATTGCGCGACGTTCGGGCACATCGTGTAGTTGTCGAAATGGTGTTCGGCGCTCCAGACCGAATCGAAGCCCATCGGCTCCGCCAGATCGGCCATCGACGTCTCATGCGCATACACCGCGGCGTCGGTATGGCGGTCGCCGAGATTCTGGAAAAACGTGCTCATGCCGACATGCAAGGCCGCACCCTCCCATTGTGCTTTATCGTTCGTTTATAACCGCACAATCGGAGCCGCCCGGCCCGCATGTCA
This sequence comes from Alphaproteobacteria bacterium, assembly GCA_050250795.1. Taxonomy (GTDB): domain Bacteria; phylum Pseudomonadota; class Alphaproteobacteria; order UBA8366; family UBA8366; genus JBFWNZ01. Next base: position 11,440 of record JBFWNZ010000086.1, read on the forward strand.
ACGGCGGTATGGAACCGCTACTTATAGGCGACGGCCGCGCTGGACGGGCCGGCGAGCTTGATGACCTCGAACCGGCGGAAACCCGCCTCCCGGCACCACCCTTCAAAATCGCGGCCCGTGAAATCGAAGGCGTCGCCGAATTCGATCAGCATGTTCAACGACATCAGCAGGCCGAAGGCGTTCTCCCGGCGCTCGTCGTCGATCAGCGCCTCGATCGCGACGAATGCCCCGCCCGGCGGCAATGCGGCATAGGCCTTTTCGATCAGCAGCTTCTTCTGTTCCAGGTTCCAGTCGTGAAGAATCATGCCCATCGTGATCACATCGGCCGCCGGCAGGGATTCCGCGAAGAAATCGCCGCCGACGGCTTGCACCCGGTCGCTCAGCGCCGCCGCGGCGATGTGGCGCTCCGCGATCGGAACGACCTGCGGCAGGTCGAAGCTGAGACAGCGCATATGCGGATTGGCCGACGCAACCTCGCAGGACAGTAGTCCCGTCGCGCCCCCGATATCGCAATGCGTGCCGTATTGCGAAAAGTCGAAGCTTTGCGCGAACATCCGGAACTACACCGCCGAGATG
>JBFWNZ010000087.1:0-11983 GCA_050250795.1 Alphaproteobacteria bacterium
ATTCCGTCTATCAGATAGGCAATTTTCAGCGGATTTGAACGGCTGGGACAAAAGGCGCATGGAAACGGGATCGACCCGAGAGGCTGCTTCTGCCGCGGACCTGTCCGATCCCGTGGATCTGTTCGCGGCGTGGTTCGCAGAGGCCCAGGACAAGGAAACCGTGCTTCCCGAAGCGGTGGCGCTGGCGACGGCCGATGCGGCGGGCCGTCCGTCGGTCCGGATGGTGCTGCTCAAGGGATTCGATGCCCGCGGCTTCGTTTTTTATACGAACACCGAAAGCCGGAAGGGGCGCGAACTGGCCGAGAATACCCATGCGGCGTTGCTGTTCCACTGGAAGTCGCTGCGCCGGCAGGTCCGCATCGAAGGCGTGGCCGTGCCCGTCGCGCCGGAAGAGGCGGATGCCTATTTCGCGACAAGGGACCGCGGCGCCCGGATCGGCGCCTGGGCCAGCGATCAGTCGCGGCCGATGACCGGCCGCTTCGACCTGGAAAAGCGCGTTGCCGTCCAGACGGCACGCTTCGCCGTCGGCGAGGTGCCGCGGCCGCCATACTGGTCGGGGTATCGTATTGTGCCGGATCGCTTCGAGTTCTGGAGCGACGGACGGTTCCGGTTGCATGAAAGGCTGGTGTTCGAGCGCGGATCGGATGGCTGGCAGACGTCGAGGCTGTTCCCATGACATCGGAAATCGAGGCTTCTGCCGCCGAAGTCGTCGCGGGATCGCCTGACGCGGGGCGCCTGATGCGGCGGGCGACCTATGCATCGGCCTCGGTCGCGACGGTGCTCGTCCTCGTCAAGGCGGGGGCATGGTTCGCAACCGATGCCGTGGCGATGCTCTCCTCGCTGGTCGATTCGCTGCTCGACGCCTTTGCCTCGCTTCTGACCTTGTTCGCCGTGCATCACGCGCTTGTGCCGGCGGACCGCGAGCACCGGTTCGGCCATGGCAAGGCCGAACCCCTGGCAGCCCTGGGGCAGGCGGCCTTCGTCACCGGCTCGGCCATCCTGCTGGCCGTCGAGGCGGGCGTCCGCCTGTTGCGGCCGCGACCGATCGAGCATGGCGATATCGGGATCGCCGTGATGGTGTTTTCCATCGTCATGACCATCGGGCTGGTGCTGTACCAGCGCCATGTCATCCGCCGGTCCGGGTCGGTGGCGATCACCGCCGACTCGATCCACTACCGCGGCGACCTGCTGATGAACCTGCTGGTCATCCTGGCGCTCGTGCTGGCGCCGCTTCTGGAGTTTCCCCAGTTGGATCCGCTGTTCGGTCTCGGGATCGCGGCGTTCCTGATGCACGGCGCCTGGCGGATCGTGCAGACATCCCTGGACATGCTGCTGGATCGCGAACTGCCGGACGAGGAGCGGGCCCAGATTCGCGGTATCGCGCTGGCAAACCCGGCCGTGGTCGCCGTGCACGAGTTGCGCTCGCGCCAGTCGGGTCCGACGCGGTTCATCCAGTTGCATCTGGTCCTTGACGGCGCGATGTCGCTGAAACGCGCGCATCGCATCTCCGACGAGGTGGAGCAGGGGATCATGGAGGCCTTCCCCAATGCCGAGGTGATCATCCATCAGGATCCCGAAGGGGAGGAGGAGGAGCACCCTGTCTTCCGGTGAGCGCGCATCGCCGAGGCCGGGATCGGTCCTGGAGGACCAGTCGGCCGCTATTGCCCTGTTGAGCGATCCGGCGACCCATGGGGGTTCTCCGGTCGAACGCATCGATACGCACTCGGCGGCCGTCTTTCTGGCCGGGGACCGCGCCTACAAGCTGAAGCGCGCCGTCTGGTTTCCGTTTCTCGATTTTTCCACGCTCGAACGCCGCCATGCAGCCGCCGAAGCGGAACTGCGGCTGAACCGCAGAACGGCGCCGGAAATCTATCAAGCGGTGCTGCCGGTGACGCGCGAGGCGGACGGGCGGCTCGCCCTGGCCGGCGCAGGCGAGCCTCTGGACTGGGTGGTCGCGATGCGGCGGTTCGATCAGGCCGGCCTGTTCGACCGGATGGCCGTCGAGGGGCGCCTGGATCGCGATCTGACCCTGGCGCTCGCCGACAGCGTCGCGGCCTTCCACGCGGCTGCCGAGCGGAGCGCCGAGCGTGGCGGTGCGGCGATCATGCGCTGGGTGATCCGCGACAATGCGGAGGAACTGGCCCCGTGCGGCGACGCGGCCGCGACATTGCTGCGGCAATCCCTGGCGGCGCTCGACCGGGTGGCGCCGCTGCTCGATGCGCGGCGTGCGGCCGGCTTTGTCCGCCGCTGCCATGGCGACCTGCATCTGCGCAACATCTGCCTGATCGACGGGCGGCCTGCGCTGTTCGATGCCATTGAGTTCAACGACGACCTGTCCTGCATCGACGTGCTGTACGACCTCGCCTTCCTGCTGATGGATCTGATCCATCGCGGCCGCCGCGATCTCGCGAATATGGTGCTCAATCGCTATCTGGCGCGGACGGGGGATATCGGGGGGCTGCCCGCGCTGCCCTTGTTCCTGTCCGTGCGCGCGGCGGTCCGTGCCAAGGTGATGCGCGCGGCGGCGTCTCAGGCGCAGGCAGGGGCCGGTCCGCTGACCGCAGAGGCCGATCGCTATCTCGACCTGGCGCGCGAATGCCTGATGCCGGCACCATTGCGGCTGGTCGCGGTCGGGGGCGAGCCCGGCGCGGGCAAATCGACCCTGGCCGAGCGGCTGGCGCCGTTGCTCGGCGGTGCGCTGGGGGCCGTCGTGCTGCGCAGCGATGTGATCCGCAAGCAGATGTTCGACCGGGATATCCTGTCCCGCCTGCCCGAAGCCGCCTATTCGGACGAAGCGTCGCGGCATGTGTTCGGGCGGCTGTGCCAGGAGGGACAGCAGGTTCTGGACGCCGGCTTTCCGCTCGTTGCCGATGCGACCTTTGCCGCGCGCGGCGACCGTGCCGACATCGCCTTGGTTGCGGCGGCGGCCGGAGTGCCCTTTACGGGGTTCTGGCTCGAAGCGCCCATGCCGCTGCGTACGGAACGGGTGGCGGCGCGGCGGCGCGATCCCTCCGACGCGACCGTCGATCTGCTGCCGCGCTTCCGCGCCGATCCGCCGGACGAGAGCGGCTGGCACCGCCTGGATGCAGCGTCCGGGGCATCGGCGGTTGCGGACAGCGCGCGCGCGATTCTGGGGGGACCCCTTTTGTCGCAGGGCTAGGAAGCCGCCCGGACGGCTACCATATCCGGGAAAGAGGGGGACGGTATCATGCTCAGCTATGAAGACTGCCTTGCCTTAAGCGAACTGACCGAGGCGGAGATCGCTGCGATCGCCCGGCACGAGCACATTCCGGCCATCGTCGCCGCCGAGCTCGGGCGCTTCCTGATCGAGACGCCCGACGGCTGCAAGCGCATCGGTGCGCTCATCCGCGACGAGATGGAAACGGCCGCGGGCAGCGGAGACTTGCAGCGGGTGCTCGAATTGAAGATGGTCTTGCGGCATTTCCTGGAGGAACACGGTCCGGCGGACCCGCCGGCCGAATGAAGGAGAAGAAACGATGACGATGCGCCATGTCCGCCTGGAACTGGCCCGCTCGCCCGGGTTTCCCGAAGGCAGCATCCATCACGGCTACGAGTTCAACCTGCCGCTGACGGCCGACGGGCATATCGACCTCGACGCCTGGGGCAAGGCGAAGAAGGATTGCACGGTCCGGCGTTTCTGGCAGGGACAGGCCGACGAGCACGGGCATCTGACCCGGCACGGCAAGGGCTGGGCCTTCTCCTACGATCCGACGACGACCGACGACGATGAGCCGCTGTTCCGGTTCGAGAGCCACCCGTTCAAGGCGGGCGAGTATGTGTCGATCACCGAACATGACGGCGTGCAGCGCCCGTTCAAGGTGGTCTACGTCCGCTGACCGGCCGATGAGCCTGCCGCTGGCCGCCGGTCCGGCCGGCGGCTATCCTTGGACGACCTTCCCTGCGGAGAATGGCCGGTGACGCAGCCGCCGCGAACGCTGATCCTGACCGGGGCGAGCCGTGGCATCGGGCATGCGACGGTGAAGCGCTTCTCGCGCGAAGGCTGGCAGATCGTTACCTGCAGCCGCGAGGATGTGCCCGAGGATTGCCGCCGCGATCCCAACTGGAGCCACCATATCCCGACCGACCTTGCCGATCCGGCCAGCGTGGCGGCCTTCATCCGGACCGCCAACGCGCTGCTCGGCGACCGGCCGCTGCATGCGCTGGTCAACAATGCGGCGGTCTCCCCCAAGACCGCGTTCAAGGAGCGGCTGGGCAGCCTCAACGGCGATCTCGACCATTGGCGCGCCGTGTTCGAACTGAACCTGTTCACGCCGCTGACGCTGTGCCGCGGGTTCGCGGCCGCGCTGGGACGCGGGGCAGCGGCCGGCGGGGCCGCTGTGGTCAACGTGACCTCGATCGCCGGCCATGCGGTCCATCCCTTTGCGGGCTCGGCCTATTCCGTGTCCAAGGCCGCGCTGTCGGCGCTGACGCGCGAGATGTCGGTCGATCTGGCGGAACTGGGCGTGCGGGTGAATGCCGTGGCGCCGGGCGAGATCGAGACCGAGATGATCGGCGAGGAATACGAGCCGCTGATCGCGCGCATTCCGATGCACCGGATGGGAAGCGCGGACGAAGTCGCAGGCTGCATCTTCCAGCTCTGCTCGCCCGATTTCGGCTATGTGACCGGCTCGGAAATCTTCATCACCGGCGGCCAGCACGTCTTCTGACGGCCAGCCGGCCCTCGGAGGGAATATCTCAGCGTTCGGCCAGCGCCCGGAACCATGCCGCGCGTTCGCGGGTCTGGGCGAGTTCGAGGCGCAGCCAGTCGGCCAGCACGCCCGATCCCTGTTCGACGCCCATGCTTTCCAGCCGCGCCAGTTCGCCGTCGCAGATTTCGCTCAGCATCAGCGCCTGGTCGCGCCGGTCGGCCTCGGGCAGCAGGTCGATGAAACGCAGCTTCAGCGCCAGCACCAGCTTGTTCACGTCGTTCAGCGGGGCGCGCAGATTGGCGGTCGCGAGCGTGTGAAAGGCGGCGCGCCCCTGGGCGGTGATGCGCAGCCGGCTGGTCTCGCGGGCGGGTTCGCCATCGGCCGTCTCGGCCAGCCCCTCATAGCAGAGCAGCTCCAGCGAGGTGCCCAGAAGGTCGAGCGACGGTCCGGTGATGCGCTGTACGAAATGCCGGATGTCGCGGGCGAGCGCCGCATATTCCCGCTCGCCCTCGGCCAGCATGCCCAGCGCCGCGAGGCGGATGGCTTCGGCCGGAATCAGGGTGCGGTCGCGGTACATTCAGGCGGCCCGTCGCAGCGAGAGGGACTCCCAGATTTGTAGCAGCGAATCCACCAGATGGTCCATGTCGGCGTCGCTGTGCAGCGGGGTCGGCGTGATGCGCAGACGCTCCGTTCCCTTCGGCACGGTGGGATAGTTGATCGGCTGGACATAGATGCCGAAGCGGTCGAGCAGGTCGTCGCTCGCCTGCTTGCACAGAACCGGGTCGCCCACGATCACCGGCACGATATGGCTGACCGAGGGCAGGGTCGGGATGCCGGCCGCGTCCAGGCGGCGCTTCAGCGTCGCCGCGCGTTCCTGGTGGCGGGCACGGAGCGCGCCGCCCTCCTGGCCCTTGAGGTGCCGGATGCTGGTCAGCGCGCCCGCGGCGATGGCGGGCGGCAGGGCGGTGGTGAAGATGAAGCCGTTGCCGAAGGAGCGGACGAAATCGATCATCGCGGACGAACCGGCGATATAGCCGCCGATCACGCCGAACGCCTTCGCCAGCGTCCCCTCGACGATGTCGACGCGGTCCATCACCCCGTCGCGCTCGGCGATGCCGCCGCCGCGCGGGCCGTACATGCCGACCGCATGCACCTCGTCCAGATAGCTGAGCGCGCCATGCGCCTCGCAGACATCCAGGATATCGGCCATCGGCGCGATGTCGCCATCCATCGAATAGACGGATTCGAAGGCCACCAGCTTCGCCGCCGCGGGGTCGTCCTGGGCCATCAGCCGGGCGAGGTCGTCGGGATCGTTGTGGCGGAAGATGCGCTTGGGCATGCGGCTGTGGCGCACCCCCTCGATCATCGAGTTGTGGTTGGCGGCGTCGGAATAGACGACGCAGTTCGGCAGTTGCGCCGCCAGCGTGGAAAGCGCCGTGACATTCGCCACATAGCCCGAGGTGAACAGCAGCGCGGCCTCTTTCCCGTGCAGGTCCGCCAGTTCGCGCTCCAGCAGCACATGGTAATGATTGGTGCCCGAGATGTTGCGCGTGCCGCCGGCGCCGGCGCCGCAACGGTCCAGCGCCTCCTTCATGCTGGCGATGATGTCCGGGTGCTGCCCCATGCACAGATAGTCGTTGGAGCACCAGACGGTGACTTCGCGCACGCAGCCGGCATCGTGGCGCAGGGCGTGCGGATAGGCGCCTGCCTGACGTTCGAGGTCCGCGAAGACGCGGTAGTTGCCCTCGCGCTTCAGGGCGTCCAGCCGCTGGTTGAAGAAGGCGTCGTAATTCATGTGCTGCCCCGCGAAGCCGCGCTTCCTTCCTTCGCCGGATCGTCTGCCGCGACCCGAGACGAAAAGTGTAACACGCCCACCGCGCAGCGAAACATGGGGCCAGATGTCACAACCGCGGCCTAACCCACGCCCAGCTTCGCTGCCGTCTCGTCCAGCGCCTGGCCGAAGCGGCTCAGCATCTCGTCGATCTCGGCCTCGGAGATGACCAGCGGCGGCGAGAAGGCGATGATGTCGCCCGCGATGGCGCGGACCACGAGGCCCCGTTCGAAGGCTGCGGCCTGAAGCATGGCGCCGGCGCCGCGTTGCGGCTCGAAGGGGCGGCGCGCCACTTTGTCGGCGGTCAGTTCGACGGCACCGATCAGGCCGACGCCGCGCACCTCGCCGACCAGCGGATGGCCGGCGAAACGGCGCAGCCCCTGCTGCATCCGGCCCATCACCTTGCGGACATGGCCCAGCGTGTCGCGCTCGGCATATATGGCGAGCGTTTCCAGCGCGACGGCGGCGGCCACCGGATGGCCGGAATAGGTGAAGCCGTGGCCGAAGGTGCCGATGCGGCCGCTGTTCTCGGCGATGGGGCCGTGCACCTTCTCGTTGATCAGCACCGCCGAGATCGGCAGATAGGCGGAGGACAGCGCCTTGGCCATGGTCATGATGTCGGGGCGCATGGCGAAGGTCTCGGTACCCCACATCCGGCCCGTCCGGCCGAAGCCGCAGATCACCTCGTCGGCGATGACCAGGATGTCGTGCCGCTCCAGGATCGGCTGGATCGCTTCGAAATAGGTCGCGGGCGGCACGATCACGCCGCCGGCGCCCATGACCGGCTCGGCGATGAAGGCGGCGATGGTTTCCGGCCCCTCGCGCTCGATCAGGGCCTCAAGGTTCGCCGCCAGCCGGTCGACGAAGGCGGCCTCGCTCTCGCCCGCTTCGCCGAAGCGATAGAAATGCGGACAGTCGGCATGCGCGACCGGGATGATCGGCAGATCGAAGTCGCGGTGGTTCGCCGGCAGGCCGGTCAGGCTGGCCGAGGCGATGGTGACGCCGTGATAGGCCTTCATCCGGCTGACGATCTTCTTCTTCTTCGGCCGGCCCAGGGCGTTGTTGTAGTACCAGACCAGCTTGATCGCGGTGTCGTTGGCCTCCGAGCCGGAATTTGCGAAGAACGCCTTGGACATCGGCACGGGTGCCAGGCCGATCAGCCGCTCCGCGAGGTCGATGGCCGGATCGTGGCTCTTGGCCGAGAACACATGATAGAAGGGCAGTTGCCGCATCTGCCGCGCCGCGGCCTCGACCAGCCGCTCCTCGCCGAAGCCCAGCGCCGTGCACCACAGGCCGGCCATCGCCTCCAGATAGGGCTTGCCGGCGCGGTCGTAGACCCACACGCCCTTGCCCTCGACCATGATCTGCGGACCCGCCGTCCGGTGCGTTTCCAGATTGGTGTAGGGATGCAGCAGATAGGCGATATCGCGGCTTTCCGGCGAATTGCCGGGCTGGCCGCTGGCGGTGGTCGGCATCGGGAAGCTCCTCCTGGTCCGGACCCAGGGACAATAACGGTGCTTGCGGCACGCTGTTCAAGAGCAAACGGGGCAGGCGTATTTTCGGATTGACCGCCGCCGCATTTTAACACTTAGATATGTGAGTTCGCATGAACAACACAACAGATTCGTTATTTGATCGTCCGGACGCCATGAACAAGGTATACGTCCTGCACGAAAATCCAAGCTGGATGCCGCCCTACCGGGCGGCGCTGGCCGCGCGCGGCCTGCAGCTGGAGGAGTGGGATCTGTCCAAGGGGCATCTGGACATGGATGCCGAACCGCCCGAGGGCGTGTTCTACAGCCGGATGAGCGCGTCCGCGCATACGCGCGGCAATCCGCATGTTCCCGAATATGCGCTGGCAGTGCTGTCCTGGCTCGAATACCACGGCCGGCGGATCGTCAACGGTACCCGCGCGCTCGATCTGGAACTCAGCAAGCCGCGGCAATATGCAGCACTGCGCGCGCTCGGCGTGCGCATCCCGGCGACCCGCGTGGCCGTCGGTGCCGATGCGGTCCGCGAGGCCGTTCGGGCGACGGGTTATCCCTGCATCGTGAAGCCCAGCCGGGGCGGCAAGGGGCTTGGCGTGGTGCGGATCGACGACGCGGCGGGGCTTGAGACGGTGCTGGACGCGATCCTGGACTCCGCGCCCGACGGCATCGTGCTGGTGCAGGCCTATGTGCCGTCGGCCGATGGCGCGATCGTCCGCAACGAGTTCGTCGATGGGCGGCTGCTGTATTCCGTCCGGGTCGTGACCGGCGGCGTGTTCGAGTTGTGCCCGGCAGAGGCCTGCGCGCTGCCCGGTGCGGCGGTGCAGCCGGCATTCGAGATCATGGACGGGTTCCGGCATCCGAACCACGCGCTCTATGAGGGGTTCCTGCGCGCCAATGCGGTGGAGATCGCGGGGATCGAGATGATTATCGACCCCGATGGCGTGGCCTGGACCTACGACGTCAACACCAACACCAACTACAACCCGGATGCCGAGGCGGCGGCCGGTTTCGCAGGCACCGAGCGGTCGGGACCGGGTGCGGTCGCGGCATTGCTGGCGCGCGAACTGGCGCAGGTCGAGGCGAACCGGGCAAGGAAGCGCGCGGCAGCTTGATCACCCCCTATCTGCCGTGATGCAGAGGCCGGTCCTGGTGTCGGTGCCGGGGCCGGCCTCGACTTTTCCGGGGGTCGCTCAACCGCCGGGCGGGCGGTAGCAGCCCGCGAGTTCCGCCTTCTGCCGGGCCATCGAATAGACGGTTTGCAGCAGCGGGACCGGCACATCGAACAGCCCTGCAAGCTCGATCACCGAGCCCAGGATCGGGTCGAGTTCGATCGGCCTGCCCGCCGCCATGTCCTGCTGCATCGAGGTCTGGAACGGACCGACCTGATAGAAGCCCGCGAGCCGGGCGGAGACATCCAGGTCGACCCGGGTGCCCATGGCATCGGCCACGCCCTTGGCCTCGCGCATCATGCGGCCCATCACATCCGCGACATCGGGGTCGTCGACGAGGCCGCTGCAATGCGCGCCGGTCAGGATGCTGAGCGGATTGCCCGACAGGTTGCCCCACAGCTTGTTCCAGACTTCGGTCCGGATATCCGGCGACAGGGGGGCCGTCAGCCCGGCCGCGGCGAACAGGGACGAAACGGCATGGCGCCGGGCGCTGTCGCTGCCGTCCGGCTCGCCCAGGACGTAACGGCCGCCGCTGCCATGCTCGATCACGCCGGGTTCCGGGATGGTGGTGGCGACATACACGACGCAGCCCAGCAGCCGTGCCGGATCGATGGCGGCCATGATGCGCCCGCCGCAATCCACGCTGTTCAGGCTGCGGCCGGCATGCGGGCCGGGCAGGGCGTGGAAGTACCACCAGGGGATGCCGTTGATCGCCGGCACCACCGTCGTCTGCGGCCCGATCAGCGGCAGGATCTGCGGCAATGCGGGCGCGATGGTGTGCGCCTTCACGCCCAGGATCACCACGTCCTGAACGCCCAGCGCACCGGTGTCGTCGGTGGCCGGCGGGCGGACGGTGAAGCCGCCCTCCTGGTCGCGGATGGTCAGGCCGTTTGCCTGGATCGCGCGCAGATGCGCGCCGCGCGCGACCAGCGTCACGTCGATGCCCGCCCGTGCCATACGCGCGCCGGCCATGCCGGAAACCGAGCCGGCGCCGAAAATGCAAACCTTCATGACGAACCCTCGTGCGGCCCCGGCGGCCCGGAATCGGTGGGAACGATCAGTGGGACAGAATCTGGCTCAGGAACAGCTTCGTCCGCTCCGATTGCGGATTGGCGAAGAAGCTCTCCGGATCGTTCTGTTCGATGATCTGGCCTTCGTCCATGAAAATCACCCGATGGGCGACCGTGCGGGCGAAGCCCATCTCATGCGTGACCACCAGCATGGTCATGCCGGTCTCGGCCAGGTCGATCATCACGTCCAGCACCTCCTTGATCATCTCCGGGTCGAGGGCCGAGGTCGGCTCGTCGAACAGCATGATCTTGGGGTTCATGCAGAGCGCGCGGGCGATGGCGACGCGCTGCTGCTGGCCGCCGGACAACTGGCCCGGATATTTCTGCGCCTGGTCCGGAATGCGCACCCGCTCCAGATACTGCATGGCGACGCGCTCGGCTTCGTGGCGCGGCATGCGGCGCACCCAGATCGGCGCCAGCGTGCAGTTCTCCAGCACGGTCAGATGCGGGAACAGGTTGAACTGCTGGAACACCATGCCGACCTCGCGGCGGATGTCGTCGATCTTCTTGAGGTCGTTGGTCAGGGCGACGCCGTCGATGACGATCTTGCCCTGCTGATGCTCTTCCAGATGGTTGATGCAGCGGATCAGCGTCGACTTGCCCGAGCCGGAGGGGCCGCAGATGACGATGCGTTCGCCCTTGTAGACGGTCAGGTCGATGTCGCGCAGCACATGGAACTGCCCGTACCATTTGTGCATGCCCGTGATCTGGATCATCACGTCGTCGGAGAGGTCGCGCCGGGCGGCGGCGGCCTGGGATGCGGCGGTATCCGTCATCGGCGTCTCCTAGCGGCGGTGACCCGTGTCGAGCCGGCGCTCCAGCCACAGGCTGTAACGCGACATGCTGAAGCAGAAGATGAAATAGATCAGGGCGACGAAGATGTAGGCCTCATGCTCCAGGCCCAGCCAGCGGGCGTCCGTGACCGTCGCCTTGGCGACCAGCAGCAGGTCGAACAGGCCGACGATGGAGACCAGCGAGGTGTCCTTGAACAGGCCGATGAAGGTGTTGACGATGCCGGGGATCACGATCTTCAGCGCCTGCGGCAGCACGATCAGCCGCATCGACTGCCAGAAGCTGAGGCCCAGCGCGCGGGCGGCCTCGTTCTGCCCCTTGGGCAGCGCCTGCAGGCCGCCGCGCACGACCTCGGCCATGTAGGCGGAGGCGAACATGGTGAAGCCGACCAGGGCCCGGACCAGTTCGTCGAAGTTCACGCCCTCGGGCATGAACAGCGGCAGCATGAAGGACGACATGAACAGCACCGTGATCAGCGGCACGGCGCGCCACAACTCGATGAAGGCGATGCAGGCGATCCGGATGATCGGCATGTTCGAGCGCCGCCCCAGCGCCAGCAGGATGCCGAAGGGCAGCGACAGCAGGATGGCGACCGACGCCAGGACCAGCGTCAGCATCAGGCCGCCCCAGCGATGCGTCTCGACCACCGGCAGCCCCAACCCGCCATGCAGCAGGTAATAAGCCAGCAGGGGAAAGCCGGTGACGATCCAGACGATGGCATAGCTGCGTCCCGGCACCCGGTCGGACAGGATCGGGACCAGATTCAGCAGGAACAGGACGAAGGTCAGGTTGACCCGCCAGCGTTCGGCCACGGGATAGAAGCCGTATATGAACTGGTCGAAGCGGACCTCGATGACGGCCCAGCAGGCGCCGTCGATCCCCTGGCAGTCGCGGTTGGAATGCCCCTCCCAGACGGCCGACACGAAGGCCCAGTCGATCAGCGGCGGAATGACCAGATACA
>JBFWNZ010000088.1:0-11975 GCA_050250795.1 Alphaproteobacteria bacterium
ACGGCGGCCAGCGCGCTCGCTCGCTCGGCCAGGCTGCGGCCGCGCAATTCGGCGATGCCGTATTCCGTGACCACGAAATCCGCTTCGGAGCGCAGGGTTGTGACCGGGCCGTCGAGTCGCGGCACGATCCGGCTGATCCGGCCGTCGCGCGAGGCCGCAGGCAGCATGATGACCGCCCGTCCGCGGGGCGCATTGAAAGCGGCGCGATGGAAGTCGCCCTGGCCGCCGGTGGCGCCGATATAGCGGCGGCCGATGGTTTCCGCATTCACCTGTCCGGACAGGTCCACCTCGACCGCGCCGTTGATCGCGACGAGCGTTTCAAGCGGGGCCATGGCGCGGCCGGAATGCGAATAGCGGACATCGCGAAGCCGGCAGGCGGGATTGCGGTGCAGATGCCGGTACAACCGGTCCGTGCCCAGGCATCCGGTGGCGACGCTGAGCCCGGGATCGATTTCCTTGCAGCGATTGGTCACGGCGCCCGACTCGACCAGATCGACGAACCAGTCGGACAGGATGCCGGAGTGGATGCCGAGGTCGCGCTTGGTCGCCGCCAGACGCCGGGCGACGGCCGTCGCCACCGATCCGACGCCGATCTCGACGGTTGCCCGGTCCGGCACGAGCGCGGCCACATGCGCCCCGATGGCATCGTCGATGGGGCCCGGTTCGCGCGCGGGGCCGGCTGCCAGCGCGCGGTCGCTCGTCATGGCGGCGTCGAACCGGTCGGCGCGGATGGCGCCGTCGCCGAAGATCCAGGGGACCTGGGTGTTGACCTCCGCGATGACTGTCCGCGCCCCGGCCAGCGCGGCATGCACGGGCCCCAGATAGGCGCCCAGATTATGCAGCCCCGTGCCGTCGTCGCGGCTGACGTTCAACAGCACGACGTCCGGTCGCAGCGGACCGTCGGAGAGCAAGCGGGCGTAGTCCGAGTAGTGGCAGGGAACGATTTCCACCCGCCCCGCGGCCGCCAGCTCGCCCGTACGGGCCAATGCGCCGAAGCTGGTGATGCGAAAGACGGGATCGGGCGCGGTGGCTAGCGGCGCCAGCGAGCCGGCCAGCATGTTGCCGATCAGCAGGCGCACGCCCGGGAACCGGTGGCGCTGGCGCACCAGCGCCTCGGTCAAGGACACCGGTTCGCCCGGCCCATCGGTCCAGTAGACCGTGTCTCCGGGCCGGATCAGGCCGGACAGGTCGGGATCGGCGGATTCGAGCCAGCGGGTCATCGAAAGCCGGTTTCCGCCTTCTCGGTCACGGCGCCGGCCGCCAGCAGCGCGTCGATCTCGCCGTCGGCGAAACCCCAATCGGCCAGAGCCTCGCGGGTGTGCTGGCCGGGTTCGGGGGGGCGGCGGGTGATACCGCCGGGCGTGCGGCTGAAGCGGGGCGCCGGCGCCGGCTGCACGATTCCGTCATGGGTGACGAAAGTGTTGCGGGCGCGGTTATGCGGATGGTCGGGCGCCTCGGTCAGCGACAGGATCGGCGCGAAACAGGCGTCGCTGCCTTCGAACGCCACCGTCCATTCGTCGCGCGTACGGGTTCGGAACACCGTCTCGAACCGGGCACGCAGGACCGGCCAGTTCTCCTGTTTCGTCCGGTCGGGGAGGTTCTCGCCGGCGAGACCGAGGCGCTCCAGAAGCTCGTCGTAGAATTGCGGCTCGATGGTGCCCAGGGCCACGAACTTGCCGTCCTTGGTCTCGTAGACGCCGTAATAGGGCGCGCCGCCATCGACGACGTTGTTGGCGCGCGTATCGGTCCAGTAGCCGCTGGCCATGAGGGCGTAGATCATCGTCATCAGATTGGCGGAACCGTCCGTCATGGCGGCGTCGATGACCTGTCCCTTGCCGGATCCCTTCGCCTCCAGCAGCGCGCAGACGAGACCGAAGGCGAGGTACAGTGCGCCGCCGCCGAAATCGCCGACCATGTTCAGCGGCGCGATGGGGGTCTGCGGAGTGCCGATGGCGTGCAGCGCGCCGGTCAGCGCGATGTAGTTGATGTCGTGTCCGGCCATCTGCGCGATCGGGCCGCTCTGGCCCCAGCCGGTCATGCGGCCGTAGACGAGCCGGGGGTTGCGGGTCAGGCAGGTTTCGGGACCGAGCCCCAGCCGCTCGGCGACGCCGGGCCGAAAGCCCTCGATCAGCGCGTCCGCCTGCTCGACCAGGCGCAGCACCGTCTCCACGCCCTCGGCCTTCTTCAGGTCCACCGCCACCGACCGCTTGCTGCGGTTGAACAGTTCGAAGCGCGGCGCGGCGCGATAGAGCGTCTTGAAGCGGTCCACGCGCAGCACGTCCGCACCCAGATCGGCCAGCAGCATCGCGCACATCGGCCCCGGCCCGATGCCGGCCAACTCCACGACCTTCAGCCCTTTGAGCGGTCCCATCCCGTGGCTCCCGTTGCGAGTGTTCCTGCCGCCGGACGGCAGCGCGCTACCATGCACGGCGCGGCGGCCTCCGTCGATGGCGAAACGATGCCGGCTTGGGGGTTGGCAGGGCCGTGCGCCGCGCCTAAGTCAGGAACGGGAGCAGAGCCTCCCGCAACCCCGATCCGGAGTGCAGATATTGATCCGACCGATCCGTTTTTCGCTCGGTTTGGCCGCCGGGCTGTTGCCGGCCATTGCGCTGGCCGATAGCTTTGCCGGCCTGGACAGGAACGGCGACGGCGCGGTGGATCGCGCCGAATGGAGCGCCGCGAGCGCCGAGCGCTTCGCCGGTCTGGACGCGAATGGCGACGGCCGGCTGAACATGGTGGAGATCGCCACCATTCCCGTTACGCCCGGCCCGTCGGCCCAGCGCCTTCGCGAAACCCGCCAGCGGGAATATCAGGCGATGGATGCCGACGGCGACGGAGAGGTCTCGCGCGAGGAGTATCTGGCCGTCAGCCTGACCCGGTTCCAGGCGCTCGACCGGAACGGCGATCAGCGGATTGCCGAGGCGGAAGTGCGTTCCTCGGGCGGCCGGCGCGGCGAGTAGGGCGGTTCGAGCGTGAGGCGGGCTGTCTCGCGCCGCCTCAACGCGGCGCGAGGACCATCACCATCTGGCGGCCTTCCATCAGCGGATGCTGCTCGACCTTGGCCAGGGCATCGACATCGTTGCGGATGCGGTCCAGGACCTTGGTGCCCAGCTCCTGATGCGCCATCTCACGGCCGCGGAAGCGCAGGGTGACCTTCACCTTGTCGCCTTCCTCGAAGAACTTGACCATGCTGCGCATCTTCACATCGTAATCATGGGAATCGATGTTCGGCCGGAACTTGATTTCCTTGACCTCGATGACCTTCTGCTTCTTGCGCGCCTCGCTTTTGCGCTTCTGCTCCTGGAACTTATATTTTCCATAATCCAGAATCTTGCAGACTGGCGGCGCGGCCGTCGGAGAGACCTCGACCAGGTCGAGTCCGTACTGTTCCGCTCGCGCAAGCGCCTCCCGGGTCGGCATGACTCCGAGCTGCGTACCATCGGGATCGATCAGGCGCACCTGCGCCGCGTCGATCGATTCGTTCACCCGCGGTCCGTCCTTGACCGGCGGTTGAACCATGCGTGGTCTGGCGATACTGCTCCTCCATCCGTCGTTGAATACAAACACCCGCCGCCGGCATGGCGGTCGGACCCCATTTCATCGCGGGGCATCGTCACGCGGAAACGCGCCGAATGCAAGCGTCCGGCGCGGCAATGCCCTTCGTGAACCCCGGCTTCGTTTCCGACGCACGGCCGTCAAGCCGTGCGGCCACCCGGAACCGCAGCCTCGGCGGAAAGTGTACGAAGCGCTTCCTCCAGCGCAAGCACTTCCTGTGCCTGGCTGCCCAGCCGGCGCAGCGCGACCTTGCGCTCCTCCGCCTCGCGGCGTCCGACGACCAGCAGCGCCGGCACCTTGGCAAGGCTGTGCTCGCGGACCTTGTAATTGATCTTCTCGTTCCGCAGGTCCGTCTCGACCCGCAGTCCGGCGGCCTTGCAGGCTGCGGCGACATCGGCGGCCCAGGGGTCCGCGTCGCTGGTGATCGTCGCGACGACCGCCTGTACCGGCGCCAGCCACATCGGAAAGCGGCCCGCATAGTTCTCGACCAGGATCGCGATGAACCGCTCGAACGATCCCAGGATCGCCCGGTGCAGCATGACCGGTCGGCGCTTCGTGCTGGATTCGTCGATATAGGCGGCGTCCAGCCGTTCCGGCATCACGAAATCGACCTGGAGGGTTCCGCACTGCCAGTCGCGGCCGATGGCGTCCTGCAGGACGAATTCCAGCTTGGGACCGTAGAAGGCGCCTTCGCCGGGATTGAGCGTGTAGCTGAGACCGGCCGCTTCCGTCGCCTGGCGCAGCGAGGCCTCGGCGCGATCCCATGTCTCGTCGGTTCCGGCCCGGACATCCGGGCGGTCCGAGAACTTCACCTTCACCTGCTCGAAGCCGAAATCGCGATAGACCGATTGCAGCAGGCCGCAAAAAGCCTGCGTCTCGGACACGATCTGGTCCTCGGTGCAGAAGATATGCGCGTCGTCCTGCGTGAAGGCGCGCACCCGCATCAGCCCGTGCAGGGCGCCCGACGGCTCGTTGCGATGGCAGGAGCCGAACTCCGCCAGCCGGATCGGCAGCTCGCGGTAGCTGGTGATGCCCTGTTTGAAGATCTGCACATGGCCGGGGCAGTTCATCGGCTTCACCGCCAGCATCCGCTCCTCGGATTCGGCGATGAACATGTGCTCGTGGAACTTCTCCCAATGGCCCGAGGCTTCCCACAGGCTGCGGTCGATCAGCTGCGGCGTCTTGACCTCGACATAGCCCGCGGCCTCCAGCCGGTCCCGCATGTAACGCTCGATCGTGCGGTAGAGCGACCAGCCTTTCGGGTGCCAGAAGACGGACCCCGTCGCCTCGTCCTGCTGGTGGTACAGGTCCATCTCGCGGCCAAGACGGCGATGGTCGCGGCGCTCCGCCTCCTCCAGCATGTGAAGATAGGCTGCCAACTCCTTGTCGGTACGCCAGCATGTGCCGTAGACGCGTTGCAGCATGGCGTTGCGGTGGTCGCCGCGCCAATAGGCACCGGCCAGCTTCATCAGCTTGAACGCCTTGCCCAACTGGCCCGTGGAGGCGAGATGCGGGCCCCGGCAGAGATCCAGCCAGTCGCCCTGGCGATAGATCGTCACATCCTCGTCGCGGGGCAGGTCCTGGATGATCTCGGCCTTGTAATGCTCGCCGATGGAATTGAAGAACCGGACGGCTTCGTCGCGGTCCCAGACCTCGCGCTCGATGGGCAGGTCGCGGTCCACGATCTCGCGCATCCGCTCTTCCATCCGGACAAGGTCGTCCGGCGTGAAGGGTTCGTTGCGCGCAAAGTCGTAATAGAAGCCGTTGTCGATCACCGGACCGATCGTGACCTGGATGTCGGGGTACAGCTCCTTTGCGGCCTGGGCCAGCACATGGGCGGCGTCGTGGCGCAGCAGGTCGAGCCCTTCCTCGCGGTCGCGCGTGACGATGGCGACGGCGGCGTCGCGCTCGATGGGGCGCTTCAGGTCGCGCAGGTCGCCGTCAACCGTGACCGCGATCGCGGCCTTGGCGAGGCCGGGCCCGATGGAGCGCGCCAGTTCCAGGCCGGTGACGGGGCCCGCAAAACGGCGCTCGCTGCCATCGGGCAGCGTGATGACGACCGGTACGGCGGCGGCCTCGACACTCACGGAATGCACTCCTGATCGGTGGCTGGATGCAACGCATCCATGGCCAGATATGGCGTGCGCCGGGATTTATCGCAATCTCTTGGCCGCTTCAACCTCGCCAACCGCCAGCCCTTTCAACTCGCGGCGGCGCAGGACCATTACTTCCGGGCCGCGCTGTCCGCACAGCGCCGGGTCCGAGGCATGGCTGTACAGCACCAGCGACGGGCAGCCGACGGCGGCAACGACATGCATCGGACCGGTGTCGTTGCCGGCGGCGCCGGCGGCGCGGCGTGCCAGCCCGGCAAGATCGAGAAGGGTGGTCTTACCGGACAGGTCGAGTGCGGTGGGGCATTTCGCACGGATCGCCGCCATCACCTCGGCCTCGTCGGCGCCGCCGATCAGCACCGGCTGGTGCCCGGTATTCGCCAGTTCGCGGGCAAAGGCGCCGTAGCGCTGGGCGGGCCAGCGCTTCTCCGGGCGATGCGCCGCGCCGCCCGGTGCCAGAAGGAAGAAACCGTTGGTCAGCGGGAAGCGGCCGACATCCGCATCGAGCCATGACAGGTCCGCGGGCTCGTTCATCGGCACGCCAGCCATCGCCAGCTGTTCGCGCTGCCGTTCGGCCGTATGCATGCGGTCGCGTTCGGGGTTGCTGTGGGGGTGCGAGCAGCCGGTGGCGATGCCGGACCATTCCGGTCGGAGCGCGCCCGGAAGCGGGCGGCGCATCAGCCGGAAATACCAGCCGCTGCGGTCGGAGGTCTGCAGGTCGTAGACGCGCTGGAACCGGCCCGTGCGCAGGCGCCGGCGAAGGTCAAGCCAGCCTCCCGGCTGCCACCAGTCGGGGCGGCTGTCGACCCAGATGTCGTCGAACCAGCGGCTGGCCTCCGCCAGCTCGACGAAGGGCGCGGTGGTCAGCAGGGTGAGATGAGCGTCCGGATGATGCCGGCGGATCGCGGCCATCGGCGCCAGGGCCTGAACGAAATCGCCCAATGCGCCCAGTTTGATCACCAGAATCCGGGGGCGCTGCACGTCCAAGGCTTCGGTCACGCTGCCACCGCGCCAAGCAGGGGTTGGGTGTTCGCCAGCACGTCGCGATAGACGGCGAGGGTGGCGCTGCACATGCCTTCCTTCGAGAAATGCCGGCGCGCGCGCGCGATCGCCCGCTCGGCCAGGGCTTCGCGCGCCCCGCCATCCAGATGGATCGCCGCGTTGATGGCCTGCGCCAGCGCGTCGGGGTCGCCCGGCGGCACCAGCCAGCCGGTTCCCCCGTCCGGTTCCACCAGTTCGCGGCTGGACCCGTGGTCCGCCCCGATCACCGGACGGCCCATGGCCTGAGCCTCGACCATCACGCGGCCGAATGCCTCGGGGTCGGTCGAGGCCGAGACCACGACATCGGCCAGCTTGTATGCGGCGGGCATGTCGGCGACCGGGCCGGTGATATGCACGACCGATTGCAGCCGGTGCCGTGCGACCAGATCCTCCAGTTCGCGGCGGTAGCCGGAACGGCCCTGCTCGTCGCCGACCAGCAGGCAGCGCACCCGGTCATGCCCCAGCCGCGCCAGCGCCTCGATCAGCACGGCCTGGCCCTTCCAGCGGGTCAGACGCCCCGGCAGCATGACGATCGGAATCCCATCCGGCAGCCGCCAGTCGGTGGCCAGCTTGATGACGCGGGCCGGCGGCACGGCCTGGGGGTCGAACAGGTCGAAGTCGATGCCGCGATAGATGACGCGCAGACGCGCCGGATCCGTGCCGTACACGCGCACGACATGGCGGCGGATGTGCTCGGAGATGGCGATGATCCGCTCTCCGCGCGTCATGACTGCGTTGTACCAGCGCTTCGGCGCGGGCCGGAAATTATAGGTGGCGTGAAAGGTCGTCACGAAATGCGCGCCCGTCTGCCTGGCGGCGGCCTCGGCGCTCCAGGCCGGCGCGCGCGAGCGGGCGTGCACGATATCGACGCCGCGGCTGCGCGCCAGCGCCGCCAGCCGCGCGATGTTGGCCCGGATCACCAGCGGGTTCTTGGAATGGACCGGCAACTGGATATGCTCCGCCCCGGCGCGCTCCACCTCGCGCACCATCGGGCCGCCGGAGGAGACGACGATCGAGCCCCAGCCCGCCGCGACCAGGGCCGAAGCGATGTCGACGGCGCCGCGCTCCACGCCGCCCGTGACCAGCGAGGGCAGCACCTGCATGACGGTGGGTGCCTTTCTGGTTTCGTCGTGTGGGGGCATGTTAGGGTGGTCCGCGTCGTTCATCGGCGCATATCAGGCAGGTCTCGTCCCTTGGCAAGGTTGCCCAAAATACTATCACGCGCGGGCGGCGCAACACTCGCCTATCGCCATTCCGCCGGCGGATCGTCGCGGCCCGGCGTTCTGTTCTGTACCGGTTTCCGTTCGGATATGAGCGGCGGCAAGGCTTCGGCCCTTGCGGTGGCCTGCGCGCGCCGCCGCCAGCAGTTCACCCGCTTCGACTATCAGGGGCATGGCGCGTCCTCCGGCCGGTTCGAGGACGGCACCATCGGCCTGTGGCGCGCGGACGCGCTGGACATCCTGGACCGGGTGACGGAAGGGCCGCAGATCGTCGTGGGCTCGTCGATGGGCGGCTGGATCGCGAGCCTGCTCGCCGCCGACCGTCCGGACCGCGTCGCGGGGCTGGTGCTGATCGCGCCGGCGCTGGACTTCACCGAGGCGCTGATCCGCCCGCGCCTGACGGCGGCCGCCCGGCACGCGCTGGAGACCGCCGGCGTCTGGTACGAACCGTCGGATTACGATCCGGCCGGCTATCCGATCACCCGCGACCTGCTGGACGAGGGCCGTCGGAACCTGCTGCTGCCGGGTCCGATCCCGTTCGACGGGCCGGTGCACATCCTTCAGGGCATGCGCGACGCCTCGGTGCCTTGGCAGCATGCGCTGCGGGTGGCGGAGGGCTTCCGCAGCCGTGCGGTGGTCCTGACCCTGATCAAGGATGGCGAACACCGGCTGTCGGAGCCCGACGATATCCGTCGCCTGATCGCCTCGGTCGACAGCCTGTCTCAGATGTCTTCCGCCAGCAGTCCGGCCAGCCCCTCGCGATAGGTCGGCCAGCGCAGCCGCACGCCGAGGTCGCGCTTGATCCGGTCGTTCGCGACGCGCTTGCTGTCGCGGTAGAAGCTGCGCGCCATCGCGGACAGGCCCTCGGCACTGTCGAAGGCTTCCTCCGGCGGCGGCGCTACCCCCAGCAGTGCGCAGGCATGGGCGATGACCTCTTGCGGCGGTGCCGCCTCGTCGTCGCACACATTATAGGCCGCGCCGGGATCGGGGCGGGCGATGGAGGCATGCAGTACGGCGGCGATGTCGTCCACATGGATGCGGCTGAACACCTGGCCCGGCTTGACGATGCGCCGTGCCCGGCCGGACCGCACCGTGTCCAGCGCGCTGCGCCCCGGTCCGTAGATGCCGGCCAGCCGGAACAGATGGACGGGCACGCCGTGCCGACGCCACAGGTCGAGCCAGCCATCCTCGGCTGCGACGCGGCGCCGGCCGCGCTCGCCGCTCGGATTGCGGTCCGCGGTTTCGTCCACCCAGCCGCCGGCCCGGTCGCCATAGACGCCGGTGGTAGACAGATAACCGGCCCAGCGCAGTCCCGGGATCGCGGCGATATCCGCCGCATGGCGGTCGAGCACCGGGTCGCCCGCCGCATCGGGCGGTACCGAAGACAGAAGATGGGTGACGCCGCACAGCGCCGCGGCGGGTTCGGCGAGGGGGCGGTCGCGGTCGAACGGATGGGTCTCGATCCCCTCGTCCGCCAAGGCCGCCTGCTTCTCCGGTGTGCGGCAGGTGCCGGCAACCGTCCAGCCCTCGGCCTTGAGCGCCCTGGCCAGCGCCAGCGCGCTGAATCCCAGGCCGAAGCAGAACAGGCTGGGCGCGGCGCCCTCGGTCATGCGGGCCTCCCATGGGCTGGAATCGGGCCGGCAAACGAGGCAGAGTTCCCCCCGCCGGCAGGCCCGGCACTGTAGGAGCGGCGATGCGGCGGAACAAGCGATCCGGACTGGCGGTCCTGCTGGGGGCGATGCTTCTGACCGGCGGGCCCGCGCTGGCGGCCTCGCCGCGCGACGAGGTGGATCGCGATTACGGCGCGTGCATGCGCCGCGCCCGTGTCGATCCCATGCAGGCCTTCGAGTCGGCGCAAATCTGGCAGGGGCAGGGCGGGGGCTATCCGGCCCGGCATTGCGAGGCGGTGGCGCTGCTCGGCCTTGGGCATTTCGAGGATGCCGCGATCCGGCTGCAGGCGCTCGCCGCCGACCTGCCGGGCGATGCGCCGCCGGCACAGCGTGCGGAACTGCTGGCCCAGGCGGGTCAGGCCTGGATGCGGGCGGACCGGATGGCGGCGGCGGAAAAGGCGCAGACCGCGGCGCTCGACCTGCTTGCCGGCCAGCCCCGCGCGGCGGTGGAAATCCGGATCGACCGGGCGATGCTGCGGGCGCTGGGCGGGCGCTACGCGCCGGCGGTGGAGGATCTGGAGGCGGCCCTGGCCGCGTCGCCCGACAATGTGGCGGCACTGACCATGCGCGCCAGCGGGCTGCGCCATCTCGGCCGGACCGCCGAGGCGATGGCCGATCTCAACCACGCGCTGCGCCTGGATTCCGTAAATCCCGAAGCGTTGCTGGAGCGCGGTATCCTGAAGCACCAGGCCGGCGACCTTGCCGGTGCGCGGGCCGACTGGCTGCGGCTGATCCAGCAGTCCGAGGGGACGCCCGCCGCCGACGCGGCCCAGCGCAATCTCGAGGCGATGGACGTCAAGGCACGCTGAGCGCCGCTCAGAAATCCAGATCGGCGTAGTGCTTGGGCGGCGGGCAGCCGGGAATGTGGTCGGCCAGCAGCGGCCGGAAACTCGGACGCGATTTTATGCGCGCATACCATTCCTTTGCCGGCGGATGATCGTCCCAGGGCACGTCGCCCAGATAGTCGATGCAGGACAGATGGCAGGCGGCCGCAATGTCGGCCATGGAATAGACGTCGCCGGCCAGCCACCAGCGTTCCTCGGTCAGCCAGCCGATATAGTCGAGATGGATATGGATGTTCTGGGTTCCGGCCCGAATCGCCTGCGAGTTCGGCTCGCCCAGGCCCAGAAAGCGCTTCATGATCTTCTCGTCGACGAAGTAGTGCGTGACCTCGGCATGGAATTTCAGGTCGAACCACTGCGTCAGGCGCCGGATCTCCGCCCGCTCCACGGGGTTGCCGCCCAGCAGCGCCGGCTCCGGATGCACCTCCTCCAGATACTCGACGATGACGGTCGAGTCGGCGATGACGGTCTCGTCTTCCTCGACCATCACCGGCACCTGACCGGTCGGGTTGAGGGCGAGGAACTCGTCGCGACGCTCCCACACCTTCTCCAGCCGGAGCTGGAAATCCAGGCCTTTCTCGGACAGGGCGACCCGGACCTTGCGGCTGAAGGGCGAGAGCCAAAGATGGTAAAGACGACGCATGGCGGGCGAGTTTAGTGTGCCCCGGCCCGGCATGCATCACCTGTTATGATCAGTGAATGTCCTCCTGCTCGGCGAAGGCGCGGCGCAGGGTCTCGATTCCGAAATCCGGCCGCTTGCAGGCCTCCAGGATCACGGCTTCGCGCCGCGACAGCAGATCGATGGCGGCGGGAAGCTTGCGGACCGCTTCTGCCGGCACGACCACCGCGCCATGCCGGTCGGCGTGGATCAGGTCGCCGTCGCGGACCGCCATGCCGCAGACATTCACCGGCTTGCCGAAATCGACCACATGGACCCAGGCATTGGCTGGGTCCGACCGCGCCGCCCAGCAGCAGGAACCCCTCGGCGACGACGTCGAGGTCGCGGATCGTGCCGTTGGTGACGCCGCCGGCGCAGCCCAGCGCCTTGTGCACATTCGACTGCACCTCGCCCCAGAAGGCGCCGAACCCGGGCTGCGGGTCGATATCCTGGATGACCACGATACGCGGTCCCGGGCCGGCGGCCACATGTTCGTAATAGGCCAGCCGCGCCGCCTTCGCCTGCGATCCCGGCCGGTCGATGGCCCGGATCGTCGCGGTGCGGGCGTAGCCGACCATGGGCGGCAGCGCCGGGTTCGAGGCGACCAGCGGTGCGGTGGTGAAGCCGGTCGTGCGCCGCTCCGGCGTCACGATTTCCAGCCCGTTGCAGATGGTCGGCGTGTCGTAGCGGCGCAACGCCTCAAGTTCGGCTGCGGAAAAGATGTCGGACATGCGAAACCCTCCCGGATCGACGGCCCTGACCGGCCGTTTCTGCCGGGAATACTAGGCCGCGGCCGGCGTTACGGCACGCCTATTCCGCCGCACCCGCGACCGGGGTCTCCAGCGGCACGTCGAGCCGGGACAGGGCCTCGCGCGGGA
>JBFWNZ010000089.1:0-11973 GCA_050250795.1 Alphaproteobacteria bacterium
TGGAACTAGTGCCGGAGAACCGTTGTCATATAGGGCAGAGCCGTCGCGCGGAGCACGCCGCTGCGGCCTCATTCGAAACCGATACATGATGGACTTGGTGCTGCGTGAAACAGACGTCGCCATATCCCACGCCGTCGCCTCAGGCCGGCTTTAGCAAATCCACTGAGGGATCGTTGGAAGCGGACATGCTGGAGGTCGTACCGGCATTGCGCGCGTTTGCGCGGACGCTCACGCGCGATCCCACCGAAGCCGACGATCTGGTTCAGGATACGCTGGTGAAGGCATTAGGCCATCTCGACCAATTCGCGCCGGGCACGAATCTGCGCGCCTGGCTGTTCACCATCGAACGCAACACCTTTTACACGACCTATCGACGAAAACGCCGCGAAACGCCGCTTCCCGTGGAGGAGATGGCGACAGCCGTCTCCCATCCGAAGCAGGAGTGGACGTTGAAGATGAAGGCAGCCAACGCTGCCCTCCAGCAATTGCCCGAGGACCAGAAGGAAGCGCTCGTGCTGGTGAGCGGCGCAGGCCTCAGCTACGAGGATGCTGCCGCGGTTTGCGGATGTGCGATCGGCACGATCAAGAGCCGCGTCAGCCGGGCGCGCCTACGGATGTTGAGCCTGCTGGAGGTCGATTCCCACGAGGAGTTCCTCAAGGATTGAGCGGCACCGGCTAGCCTGGCTTCCGCTGGGCCGCCACGGTTGGCGAAGCCCACGCGGAATGACGCTCTTGCACTGCATCAGCCAGTTCTTCCGCCAGTCCCGCAATGGCAGGCGGCATCGGTTCCTGGGCGAGCGACAGAAAGAGCCCCTCCACAAGCGAGTCCATTTCCGATTCCCCCAACGATGCGGGTTTCGCTACCCCATCCGCTCGCATCCTTGGGAACCGCTCCAGAACCCGCACGCCCCCATCGCTGCCCCCAGCTGGAACCGCTTTGTCCTTCATCATCGTTCAAAACCCCGGCTCGCCTCAGAAAAACGCACAACACCGCAAACCGCCGGCGGTTCCCTGCTTCCGATATTTTTTCCCGCTGGCCCGACTACGCCCGCACGCGCCAGGGCCTTACGGTCGCGGCGCTGCGGGCGCTGGGGGTCGATCAGGCGCCGTAGCGCCCGACGATAGCGATGGAGCAGACGTTGGAATGCGGATGCCCGCCCAGATTGTGGGTCAGGCCCAGCACCGGCGGCTCCTTGCGCTGACGGTCGCCGGCGCGGCCGAGCATCTGGAGATACTGCTCGTACATCATCCGCAGGCCCGACGCGCCGATGGGATGGCCGAAGCATTTCAGGCCGCCATCGATCTGACACGGCACCTTGCCGTCGGAGTCGTAGAAGCCGTCCAGCACATCCTTCACCGCCTCGCCCTCAGCGGAAATGAACAGGTCCTCCATCGTCACCAACTCGGTGATGGAGAAGCAGTCATGCACCTCGATCAAGCTGAGCTGCTCGCGCGGGTTGGCGATCCCAGCCTCATCATAAGCGCGCTTAGCAGCGATCCGGGTCGTCACGAAATGCGAACCGTCCCAGGAGTTGTGCTGCGATTCCAGCCCGTTGGATGCCGAGAGCTGGAGCGCCTTGACGGCCACCAGGTCCTTCTTGCCGAGGCTCTTCGCGATCTCGGGCGTGGTGACGATGGCGCAGGCCGCGCCGTCGCTGACGCCGCAGCAGTCGTAGAGGCCCAGCGGCTCGGCCACGATGCCGGCGTTCAGCACCGCATCCTCGGTGATCTTATTGCGCAGATGCGCCTTGGGATTCTTGCTGCCGTTGTCGTGGCTCTTGACCGAGATATGCGCCATGGCGCGCTTGATCTCGCCGCGGTCGAGCCCGAAACGCGCACCGTAGGCCGAGGCGATCTGCGCAAAGGCGCCGGGCGCCGATATGTTCGCCTGATACAGGTCGTTGACCGTGCCCTTCGTGCGATACGGCAGGCCGCCATAACCGGCGTCCTTCAGCTTCTCCACGCCCAGCGCCAGCGCGATATCGGCCGCACCGGACGCGACGGCATAGACGGCCCCGCGAAACGCCTCGGACCCGCTGGCACACAGGTTCTCGACCCGCGTCACCGGGATGTTCGGCAGCCGCAGCGCGGTCGATAGCGGGATCGCCGACTTGCCGACATGCTGCTCCTCATAGCAGGTCGACAGCCATGCGGCGTCGAGCTGCGAGGATTCGATCCCGGCGTCGCCCATCGCTTCGAGATAGGCCTCGACCATCAGATCCTCGGCATCGGCATCCCAGCGCTCGCCGAAGCGCGAGCAGCCCATGCCCAGGATCACGACCTTGTCCTTGATTCCCTTCGGCATCTTCGTCTCCCGTCGCTCAGGCCTTGGCCGCGGCCGCATCGCCGACCGGCTTCGCCTTCCAGAAATATCGCACGAAACCGCGATTGGGATCGCGGTCCTTCACCCGCAGCACCATTTCGACACCGCCGCCCACCTGCATCAACGCGGGATCGACATCGGTGAAGTCGGCCATCAGCCGGCCGCCCTCGGCGAACTGCACCATGCCGTAATAGGCCGGCGGCTCGGGCGTATAGGTCAGATAGTCCGCCGACCAGGTGACGATCCGCCCCGGATAGGACTGGAACGGGTGGTCCTCCTGGCTGTCGACCGCGCGGCAGTTCGGATTCACGCAAATCCGCGATTTGGGAATCTGCAACGTCCCGCAGGATGTGCAGCGGCCGCCGACGAAGCCTAGCAGCATGTCGCGATGGCGATAGGCGGCGGTGTGCTTGGTCTGCCGGTCGGCCTCGGAGCGCGGGCTCTTCTCCATTTCGACCATGCCGTTGAAGGCGAGGAATTTCTGATAGTTGGTCTCGACCGTGCCGCGTGCCAAGTGTCCGGCGACGCCGACGGCCGAGCGTCCCTCCGCCACCTTGTCCGTCGCCTGGAACAGCAGCGCGTCGCAGCCCTGGCCGAAGCCGGCCACCAGCAGGATGTCGCCGGGCTTCGCGCGTTCCAGCGCATGGACCAGCATGACCAGCGCATGCGCGGTGCCGGTATCGCCGCAGCCATCATGCAGGTTGTCCTGCACTGCCGCCTCGGGAATGCCCGCCTGCTTCGCCACGCCGGCGGCCACGCCGCGCAGGGTGCAGGGCATGCAGAAATGCGTCACCGCCGACGGCGCAACGCCCGCCTCGTCCAGCACCGCCTTGACCACCGGCGGCACGATCTTGAGGAAGCCCTCATTGCGCACCCAGCGCTCTTCCCAGCCATAGTCGAAACGCCGGTTCTCGCCACGGTAATGGTCGACGAAATCGACGGTCGAGGACTTGCTGCCGAGTAGCTTGGCCGCACCGTCGCCCGCATCCAGCAGCAGTGCCGCCGCGCCGTCGCCGAACGCCAGTTCCTGCATGCTGGCCGCCGGTGCCACACGGCGGTCGGCCGCGACATACACGATCGGCCCGGCGCCGCCTGCCACCGCCGACAATGCCGCGATGAGGCCGGAGGTGCCGGCCCGCTGCGACTGCGCCACATCCAGCGCCGCGCAATCCGGCCCCGCGGCGCGCAACGCCTCCGCGATCACGCCGGCGGACTGGCGGTCCTCGAAGGGAGCACTGGTGCTGGCGAAATAGATGCCGCGGATCGCCGCGGGATCGGCGTCGCCAAGACAGTCGCGCGCCGCCGCAGCCCCCAGGGTGATCGCATCCTCGTCCCAGCCGCACATCGACCGTTCCGACTTGCCCATCGACTTGAGCGCGGGGTTGCCCCAGGCATTCGCCTCGACGACGACGCGCCGGCTGAGACGAAGCCGCGGGATATAGCCGCCGAAGCGGACGATGCCGACCATGAGGCGCGATCCTCCCTTATCTGCCGTTCCGCCGGTTGGTTAGCACGCGGGCGCCGCACCGTCGACCGCCCCGAAGCAAGGCCGCCATGCACCGGGCGAGGCCCTGACCGGGGCAGCGCCTCAGCCGATCTTGCTCGCCGGCCGGCCGGGGATTGTGCCCAGGATCGATTCCGAGAACGCCCCGTCGACCAGCAGGTTCTGGCCGGTACAGTAGCCCGCATCCGAGGACAACAGCATGGCGATGGCGCCGGCGATGTCCACCGGCTGGGCCACCCGCTGCATTGGCACCATGGCGCTGCGGGCCGCCGCCAGTTCCGCATCGGCATAGACGGCCTGGGTGAGCGGCGTGTGCGCCAGCCCCGGCGACACGCTGTTGACCCGGATCCCGTCGGCGGCCCATTCCTGGGCCAACTGGCGGACCAGCATGATCAGCGCCGCCTTGCTGGCGCTGTAGGCCCCCATGCCGTGATGCGGCAGCATGCCGGACATCGAGGCCACCGCGACGAAACCGCCGCGGCTCGCCTTGAGAGCGGGATAGGCCGCCTTGGCCAGCAGCCAGGCCGCCCGGACATTGACCGCGAACAGCCGGTCCCAGGATTCGATGTCCAGAGTGGCCATCAGCCCCGGCCCGGTAATGCCGGCATTGCTGACGACGGCATCGAGACCGCCGAAAATGCCGGTCGCCTCGCCGACCAGACGCGCCGGCACCGCCGGGTCGGCCAGATCGCCGACCGGGGTCGCCACCTCGGCTCCCAGCCGTTCCAGGTCGGATTTGAGGGCCAGTAGCTCCGGCGTCTCGCGATATTCGCAGACGGCGATGCTGGCCCGCCGCCCCTGCGCCACCGCACGCCGCGCCAGCAGCAGCGCCGTCGTTCCGCCGATCCCTGGACTGGCCCCTGTCACAAGCACGCGCATCGCGGATTTCCCCTCCCGGCCGTCTCGCTCTTTCCGTGAAATCTAAGCCGGGATCGGCCAAAGGCGAAGCGTCTCGAATCGCCTCCCCGATTGCCCCGGATGCAGGGAAGGCCTAGGCTTCCGGCAGGACGGGCGCGCTGCACGACCCGTCGCCACAAGGGAAGGAAGCGATCCATGTCCTCCGCCGCCCTGGCCGCGGTGCCCGCGGCCTACCAGACCATTCAGGTCGACCCCATCACGCCGACCATCGGCGCCGAGATTTCCGGCGTCGATCTCGCCAACCTGTCGGACCGGCAGTTCGACGAAATCAAGCGCGCCTTCCTGACGCATCAGGTGATCTTCTTCCGCGACCAGGAGATCGACTACCGCGACCAGAAGGCCTTCGGGGAACGGTTCGGCCCGCTGCATGTCCATCCGGCGGCCCCGCACCTGCCGGACGAGCCGGCCGTGTTCGTGATCCACACGCACAAGGATTCCAAGATCAACAACGGCGAGCGCTGGCACTCCGATGTGTCGTGCGAATTGGAGCCGCCACTGGCGACGATGTTGCACATGCATATCCTGCCGCCATCGGGCGGCGACACGATGTTCGCCAGCATGTATGCGGCATACGAGGCGCTCTCGGACAAGATGCAGCGTTTCCTCTCCGGGCTGACGGGCGTCCATGAGTCGGAGCATATCTATCGCGGCCGTTATGCCGATCGCGGCGTGAACGACGCCGGCCGGGTTTACCCGTCGGCCGAACACCCGGTCATCCGCACGCACCCGGACACGGGTCGCCCCGCGCTCTACGTCAACGAGCTGTTCACCGTCCGGATCAAGGACATGAAACCGCGGGAGAGCCGGGCCCTGCTCGATTTCCTGGCCAAGCATGTCGAAGACCCGATCTTCAGCGTGCGCTTCCGCTGGTCGCGGCATGCGGTCGCCTTCTGGGACAATCGATGCGCCCAGCACCTCGCGCTCTGGGACTATTGGCCCCATGAGCGCAAGGGCTACCGGGTCACGGTCAAGGGCGACCGGCCCTTCTACCGTCCGTAGTCAGGGCGCGCTGCGGCGGGCATTGAGCAGGCGTATCGTGCTTGCCTGCGGGCCCATCGGGCCGTCCGCTGCAGCGCGGACCACCTGTACGATATTCCCGACTTCCATCTGCTCGAACGCACCGTCGCCGACGACGCTGCGGCTGAAATAGAGGTCGGGGCTGCCCCGCACTTCGACGAAACCGTAATCCTCCTCGGGGAACAAGCGGATCACAACGCCCGTGTCGCTGTCGGCGGCATGGGCCTTCACGAACCCCTGGCGGACATCGTCCAACTGCTCCAATTGACGGTCCACCGCGTCGAAGACGCGGCTAACGACCGCGGCATGATCGCCCTTCGCATCGCGACGTTCCTCGGTCCCCTTGGCGACGACCTTGTTGCGGCCCGGAACCTCGATCTCCACGGCGATCCCGAGCGGCAACTTACCGCTCTCCGTACTGCGATGGGGCACCTCGACCACCACTCGGCAGCCGAGTATGCCGGTGTGCCGGCGTTCCAGCCGTGCCACGCGGGCCCGGATCAACCCTTCGAGATAGGCGGAACTGTCCATGTCCTTGAAGGCGATCTGCAGCGGCTTTTCCATAGGCATCGTCCTCCATGCCAACAGGTTGACGAGAGGCCGGCGCCGCTGCACGGCGACAGGGCGCCGGTCTTTCTTAGATGGGGTGCCGCCGCCGCGATTCCCATCCCCTGCCGCACCCTTCGCGGAACATTCCGCCAGCGTCCGCGTTGTTTCGGATGCGCGACGCCGGCCCGCGACCGCCGCGCCGAAGCGAAAGGAAATCCGATGCTCTCCACCATCCTCATCATCGTTCTGATCCTGATCCTCGTCGGCGCGTTGCCGGCGTGGCCGTACAGTCGCGGCTGGGGCTACGGCCCGACCGGACTGCTCGGCGTCGTGCTGATCGTGCTGCTGATTCTGGCCTTGATGGGACGGATCTAAACGGTCGCAGGGACCGGCATCCGCCGGTCCCTGCATCTCGCTCTACGGCTTGCGCGGCCGTCCCGGCTTCGCCTGTCCGCCCGACCAAGCGGGCGGGTCGCTGGCCGGGAACGACTCCTCCAGCGCCTCATCCAAGGCATCCTCGCTCGGCTGCTCGTCTTTGCGCTTCTTCCGCTCGGCCATCTTCGCATCCTGCGATCGATTCATGTCGGTTCTCCCATAGCTTTTCATGGGACCTAACCGCCGACACGCCGCAGGGTTCCGGAATCAGGCGCGTTCGCGCGTCTCGTGGAACCGGATATCCGGCCATTCCTGCATGGTCCGGTTCAGTTCCCAGTTGTTGCGCACCAGAAGGACCGGCGCGCCGTCCCGGTCCTCGGCCATGCTGCCGCGATGGCTCTCGATGAAGCGCTTGATCTCGGCCGGATCGTCGGCCGCGATCCAGCGGGCAGTCGTATAGGGAACGCCCTCGAAGCCCATGCCGATCTTGTATTCGGCGCCGACGCGCGAGGCGAGCACATCGAGCTGAAGCTGTCCCACCACGCCCACGATCGCCTGCGAACCCAGCATCGGACGGAACACCTGGGTCACGCCCTCTTCCGCCAGATCCTCCAGCGCCCGGCGCAGCTGCTTGGCGCGCATCGGGTCGTCCAGGCGCACGCGGCGCAGGACCTCGGGCGCGAAGTTCGGGATGCCGGTGAAGCGCAGATCCTCGCCCTCGGTCAGCGTATCGCCGACCCGCAAGGTCCCGTGGTTGGGAATGCCGATGATGTCGCCGGGCAACGCCTCATCCGCCAACTCGCGTTCCTGCGCGAAGAAGAAGATCGGACTGGCGACCGTCAGCGTCTTGCCGCCCTGGGCCACGCGCAGTTTCATGCCGCGCTTGAACCTGCCGGAGCAGAGCCGCAGGAAGGCGATGCGGTCGCGATGGTTGGGGTCCATGTTCGCCTGGACCTTGAACACGAAGCCGGAGACCGCCGGCTCGTCCGGCGCCACCGGCCGCGGTTCCGCCGGCTGGGCGCGCGGCGCCGGTGCATGGGCCGCCAGCACGCGCAGCAGGTCCGACACGCCATAGTCCTTGAGGGCGCTGCCGAACAGAACCGGCGTCATATGGCCGCCGCGATAGGCCCCCGGATCGAGTTCTGGATAGGCGGACAGCGCCAGTTCCGCTGCCTCGCGGAACGGGCCCAGCACATGCGCAGGCACGCGCGCCTCAAGCGCAGCGTCCTCGGGGCCCGACGCCTCGATATCCAGGTCATAGGCGCCGCCGCGCCCTGCGGACGAGCCGGAGAAGCGGCCGCTGCGCAGATCGAAGATGCCATGAAAATCCGCGCCCATGCCGACCGGCCAGTTAATCGGACAGGCGTCCAGCGCAAGCGTGCTCTCGATCTCGTCCAGCAGTTCGAAGGGATCGCGCGCCTCGCGGTCGATCTTGTTGACGAAGGTCGCAATGGGGATGTCGCGCAGGCGGCACACCTCGAACAGCTTGCGCGTCTGCGCCTCGATGCCCTTCGCGGCATCGATCACCATGATGGCGGAATCCACAGCCGTCAGCGTGCGGTAGGTATCCTCGCTGAAATCCTCATGACCCGGTGTGTCGAGAAGATTGAAGGTCAGGCCCGCATGCTCGAAGGTCATGACCGAACTGGAAATGGAGATGCCGCGCGTGCGCTCGATCTCCATCCAGTCCGACTGAGTCCGCCGCCGCTCGCCGCGCGCCCGGACATGCCCGGCCATGCGGATGGCCCCTCCGAACAGCAGCAGCTTTTCGGTCAGCGTCGTCTTGCCGGCATCGGGGTGCGAGATGATGGCGAAGGTGCGTCGCGGCAAATCCCCGCGCGGCGCGGCGGCGTTCGCCGTTTCGGCCGTGGCTGTCTGTGACATGGGGTCCGTCGCTCGCACTCTCCGGTTTCTCAGGCGGCAGACGAATAGCCCCCGGCGCCCGCCGCCGCAACCGCGTTCCTAATAGTCCCACTTGAACAGCAGTTCGACATCGCTGCGCCCGCCCTGGCCGCTGCTGTTGACCGAGATGTTGGGCGTCAGTTCGACCTCCACCTCGACGCCGCCGCTGCCAGAGGCCGCCCCCTGGCGCGCACCGACATAGACACGGTCGGTCACATACTTGCCCGCACGCACCGATGTCGCTCCCTCTTCCGTGTCGACCTGAAGCACATCGATACCCGCCATCCGCCGCAATGTGCCCAGCACATCGAGACTGGGGCCGCCGCCGGACAGTTCGGACAGGGCCGCCGCAAGCTGGGCGCCTTCGACCGGCGTCAGCCGCCCGCGCGATTTGCCGAACAGAACCCGGCTGAGGATTTCGTCGCGCGGCAGCGCCGGCGTCGAATCGAGTTCCAGCGACGGGTTGCTCGCCCGCCCGACCAGCCGCGCGACCACAGTCAGGTCGCGCGTCTTGTATTCGCCGCGGATGCCGAGAACCGGGTCGATCTGCGCGCCGCCGTCGAACTGGATGGTGGAACTGCGCAACGCGAAGCTGCGGCCGATGGCATCGAACTGTCCGCGGACCGCCTCCAGTTCCCCCGTCAGGCGCGGCGCGGCGGCCATGCCCTTGAGGTTTAGACGCCCGCGCCATTCGGAATCGAGCCCCCGGCCGCGGACAAAGGTCTGGCCCGGGATGGCGACCGCAACATCGAGCGCCACAGGATACGCCGCCGCCTGCGCCGCCGCCCGGTCGAGCTCGCGGTCGCCCGCACGGTGCACATCCAAGGTCGGGATCGCCGGCGGCAAGGCCGCAGCGAGATCGATCTCCGCGGCGCTGACCGTCACCGTCCCCCCGACCTTCGCACCCTCGGCGTTGCCTTCGACGCGGATGTCGAGATCGCCCATCGCACGCAACTCGTCGCGCCGCAGCAGATGCACGCCGCGGCCTTCGGCCTGCATTGCGAAACGCATCGCGCCGCCCGTTTC
Source organism: Alphaproteobacteria bacterium (assembly GCA_050250795.1). Lineage (GTDB taxonomy): Bacteria > Pseudomonadota > Alphaproteobacteria > UBA8366 > UBA8366 > JBFWNZ01. The sequence goes on from JBFWNZ010000089.1 coordinate 9,615, forward strand.
CAGGGTCGCGTCGCCGCTTGCCGACAGGCTGCCGCTTCCGCCGTCCGCCGCACGGAATTCCCGCAGGATCAGATGGCGGTCGGCCAGTTCGGCGCGCATCGTCAGGCCGGTCAGCAACGTGCCGTAGATCAGATGCTCGTAGCGTCCGGCATCGACCCCGGCCGTGCCGTCGATACGCGGCGCATCGGGCGTGCCCGTCAGATGCGCGGCCACAGCCACCTCCCCCGACAGCCGCTGGTCCGGCGGACCGATATAGGGCCAAAGGGTTCCCGCATCGCCGGCCAGCGACAGGCGCAAATCCATGCGGCCGTTGCCGACGGCACGCCCGCCCGGCGGCGACAAGGAGAGCCGTACCGGCACCCGCCCCCGCAGATCAGCCTGGCGCAGGTCCGCCCCGGTCACTGTCAGGGACAGATCGAGTGCCGCCGGTTCGACCGCAACCGCCAGTTTCGCATCGACCGGCGGCACATCCTTGAGGTCGGCAGCGCCAACGCCACGCAGAGAGAAGTCGGCTCGGCCGTTCACGCCGCGCGCACTCTCCGACAAGTCGAGCGATCCCGACAGCTGTCCGCCGATGTTCCGTCCCGCCGCAGCGGCCAGAAGCCCCAACGGCAGCCTGTCGAGCGTCGCCGTCAGCGTGGGGCGTCCCCCCGCCCGTCCGAGCCGCGCCGCCGCCCGGCCATCGCCTGCGCGAAGCGCGACCGCAGCCTCCGTCGGACCCGCCGGCCCGAGCACGACATAGCTCGGACCGTCCAGCGCGAGAAGCCGCCCGTCGTAACGGCCGTCAAGCCGCTGGATATCAACTCGGCGCTGCGTTCCGGATTCGGTCATGGCGAGCGCCGCCGCCAGTTCAAACGGTGCCACCGCACGGCCCGACAGGCTCAGCGAGGTCTGTACCGCCGCGAGATTGCCGCGCAGGGATGCCCGGCCATCGGCGGCCAGCACCTCGCCACGGCGCAGCCCGGACAGCCGGATATCCAAGTCCAGCCCCTTGCCCGCCATCAGATCGCGGATCGCGCCGGTGACGGCGACCTGTCGCACCGACAGCGGCTCATCGCCCTTCATCGGAACGAGAGACAGCTTCTCGGCCCGCAGATCGACCTCCAGCACCTGCCGGTCGGCTGCCGCCGACAGGATCAGCGTACCGCGCAGGGTTCCCTTGATGTCTTCGAGCCCCGCCAGCGCCTCGACCGTTCCCAGATCGCCTGCCGACACGGTGAGCCGCCCCGCCGCCGGCAATCCGGCCTTGGGCAGCGTTGCCGCGCCTTCGACCTTCAGGCCGGCCGCCTGGATGCGGATTGCCGACAGGGCGATCCGTTCGGACTGGATGAGCGCGTCGAAGGCTGCCGTCGCCGCGGTTCCCTCCACGGCCGCCTCCAACGCGGCAGACAAGAGCGGATCGCCGGACCGCCAACCAAACTGGACCGTAGCTCGGGGCTGCGCCAGCGACGTTCCCGAGAGCGTCACCGCGGTTCCCGACGCGCGGAGACGGCCCGTCGGCGCCGATGGGTCGCCAGCAATATCCAGCGCAAGCTCCAAAGGCTGCTCGAAGGACACCCCCTCAAACACCGCCGCAGCGGCCGGCTGCAACCGTCCCTGTACCGCCGCATCCATACGCGTACCATCGGGCGAGAGAGTCATGCGCCCCTCCAGATCGGCCGCGGCCGACGCCAGCACGACATTCTCCAGCGTCAGCCCGCCGTCCGGCGCAAGCCGCAAAGCGGCGCGCAGCGCGGGTGCGGTTCCCAGGATTTCCGACAGTTCGGGCGGGCCGATCCGTGCCTCGGACGCCGTCAGCGCAAGATTGCCCAAGATCGTTCCATCGGGCGTACGCGTCATCGCATCGAGGCGAAGCCTGGCCGCCCCCGTCATATCGATCCCTGCCGCAATGGAGAGCGGAGCGAGATCGGGAATACGCAACTCCCCGTCGCCAGATATCCCGCCATCGGAATTCAGACGGCCCGAAATCGCGCCTTGAAGAGCGGCCCCGTGCAGTGCCAGCCGCTCCAGTCGCGCGGCCCCATCTGCGTCGCCGGCTGCAGCGAGATCGAGTTCGGGCGCCGCGCCGAGAAGCGCATCGAGCACCGGCTCGGACCATCGGGCGCCAGTCATGCGCAGGGTTGCCGACGCCTTGCCGGCATGGGGTTCGAGCCGCCAGTCGATGCCGATATCCGCCGTTTCCAGCGATGGTGCCGCTGCGCCGACGATCTGTGCCGTGCCGTGCAGTACGGGTGCGGCGACCGGCCCCTCGATCCGACCGGACACGGACGCCTCGCGCCATGCGATCGAATCCGCTCCCACCAACCGCGCCGCCGCCGGATCGAGCGCAAGCGACAGGTCCAAGGACGCGACTTCAGCC
>JBFWNZ010000090.1:0-11897 GCA_050250795.1 Alphaproteobacteria bacterium
TCCGATCTCCGACGTCACCATCGCGTCCACGATCCCGGTGGAGAAGGCCTGCGGAATCTCGACCGCCTCGACGATGGTCGGCACCGCTTCCATCAGCTTCGCCATCGTCGCCGTCGCCGCATTATAGGTGCGGAACTTGACGCCTTTCAAATCGGCGACCGAACCGATGGGCTTGTTGGTGAAGAAGCCCTGGCCGGGCCACGGCACGACGTAGAGAAGCTGCATGCCCTGCGCCATCAGCTTCTTCTCGACGAACGGCTTCTGCGCATCCCACAGCTTCTTCGCATCGGCGTAGCTGGTGGCGAGGAACGGCACCGCATCGGCCCCGAAGACCGCGTCCTCGTTCAGCAGGTTCGCCATCAGCATCTCGGCGATCGGCACCTGTCCGGTCTGGACCGCGCGCTTGATCTCCGGATGCTTGAACAGCGACTGGGCGCTATGGACGTTGATTTTCAGCGAACCGTTGGTCGCCTTCTCGATATCCGCCGCGAACGTCCGAATGTTCTGGGTGTGGAATTCGGCATCGGGATAGGGCGTGGGCATGTCCCAGCCGGTCTGCGCCGATGCCGGCAGCGACAAGAGGCCCGCGACCACAGCGAGGCCGGTAATCCGCATGATTCCCATGCTTTTATCTCCCTGACAGGGTTTATAGCCGTCCCGATTACGAATAATGGACGACGCCACCCGCACGAGTCCATCGCCTTGGCCGGGCCATGCAAAGCCCCTGATGCTTTCGCCGAAACACGTCTATAGTGCGCCCGCGGTGCGCAACGCACCTGCCGGCCATCGAGACGGATATCCAGCATGAGCGAGAATGCTATCGGCGCGGGGGCTTCGCCCCTCGAAGCGACGCCGCCTGCCGCAGCGGAGACGGGCACCTTCGCCATCGTCCTGTCGCTGAGCTTCTGTCACCTGCTGAACGACACCATGCAGTCGCTGGTGCCGGCCATCTATCCGATCCTGAAGGACAGCTATCACCTGGACTTCGCCCAGATCGGCCTGATCACGCTGGCCTTTCAGGTGACGGCCTCGCTGCTCCAGCCGGTTGTGGGCCTCTACACCGACCGGCGTCCCATGCCCTATTCGCTGGCCGTCGGCATGAGCTTTACCCTGGTCGGCCTGATCGTCCTCTCGATGGCGTCCAGCTATCCGGTGATCCTGGTCTCGGCCGCGATGATCGGCGTCGGCTCGTCGGTGTTCCACCCGGAATCCTCGCGGATCGCGCGGATGGCGTCGGGCGGCCGGCACGGCCTCGCGCAATCGCTGTTCCAGGTCGGCGGCAATGCCGGCTCCGCCATCGGCCCGCTGCTGGCCGCCTTCATCGTGCTGCCGCGCGGCCAGTCCAGCATCGCCTGGTTCTCCGCCGCCGCGCTGGTGGCGATCCTCGTGCTACTGGCCGTCGGCAACTGGTTCGTCCGCAACCGGCACCTGTCGCGGCCGAAGCCGCGCGCCGGCGGCGGCGGCATCGTCCTGTCGCGCCGGCGGGTGCTGTTCTCCGTCTTCATCCTGATGGCGCTGCTGTTCTCGAAGAACGTCTACAGCGCCAGCCTCAGCTCCTATTACACCTTCTACCTGATCCACAAATTCGGGCTGTCGGTGCAGTCGGCGCAGATCGCGTTGTTCGCCTTCCTGGCCGCGCTGGCGACCGGAACGCTGATCGGCGGCTGGGTCGGCGACAAGATCGGGCGCATTCCGGTGATCTGGGTCTCGATCCTGGGCGTGCTGCCTTTCACGCTCGCCCTGCCGCATGCCGGCCTCATCCTGACCCTCATCCTCTCGGTCGTGATCGGGCTTGTCATGGCCTCGGCCTTCTCCGCCATCCTGGTCTATGCGCAGGACCTCATTCCCGGAAAGGTCGGGACCGTGGCGGGGCTGTTCTTCGGCATCTCCTTCGGCCTGGGCGGTCTGGGTGCCGCGGCGCTGGGCGAACTGGCCGACCGGACGAGCATCGAGACGGTCTATCAGGCTTGCGCCTTCCTTCCGGCCATCGGCCTTCTGACCGTCTTCCTGCCCCGGATCGAGACCCGGCGCCGCTGAACCGGCGCCTCACCCCTGCAGCAGATCGCGGAAGCGCCGGGCAAGATCGGCTTGCCGGTACGGCTTGGACAGGATGTTGAAGACGATGTCGCTGCGCCCGTTGATCACCATCTCCGGATAACCCGAGGTCAGCAGAACACGCACCGCCGGCCAGCGGTCCGCGACCTGGATGGCAAGGTCCAGGCCGCTCATGCCGCCGGCCATCACCACGTCGGAGAACAGAATCGCGATGTCGGCGCGTTGTTCTAGGAGACCGACCGCTTCCGCGGCCGAGGACGATTCCAGGACGCCGTAGCCGAGCGACCCAATCCGGCGGACGACGCTTTGCCGGACCGAGGCATTGTCCTCGACCACCAGCACCAGTTCCCCATTGCCGCGGGACGGCGCTTCCGCCTCGGCTTCCTCCTCATGCGCGGCGATATCCTCCATCGACGGCAGATAGAGCCGGAAGGTCGTGCCGTGGCCGACCTCGCTGTAGACCGTGATATGGCCGCCGGACTGCTTCACGAAGCCATACACCATGGCAAGGCCGAGTCCCGTTCCCTTGCCCTTCTCCTTCGTGGTGAAGAACGGCTCGAAGATGTGCTGCAGCGTCTTCGCCGGAATGCCGGTGCCCGTGTCGCTCACCTCCAGAACGACATAGTTCCCCAGCTTCACATCCTGCTTGTCCACCCAGTCGATTTCCTGATCCGTCGCATTGCGCGTCGCGATCGTCAGCACGCCGCCCTGGGGCATCGCGTCGCGCGCGTTGACGGACAGGTTCATCAGGGCCGAATCCAACTGGGCGGGGTCGATCATCACCGGCCAGGGATCGTCGCAGAGCCCGAGGCGCAGCTCGACATTCTCCTCCAGAACCCGCGCCAGCAGCTTGGTCATTCCCGCGACAAGCTCGTTCACATCGGTCCTTCTGGGCTCCAGTTCCTGACGGCGCGAGAAGGCGAGCAGCTGCCGCGTAAGGTCGGCGCCCCGCAACGCCCCGTGCAAGGCGGCCTCCAGGCACTGCTTCGCCTCATCGGGTTCCAGCGGCGCTTCCAGCATCAGATCGACATTGCCGATCACGACATTCAGCAGGTTGTTGAAATCATGCGCGATGCCGCCCGTCAGATTGCCGATGGCCTCCATCTTCTGCGCCTGGCGCAGTTGCTCTTCGATCCGGCGGCGTTGGGTGATGTCCTCGAGCGTCAGGATGGCGCCCCGGACATCGCCCTTCCCATCCTGCAAGGGCGTACCCGACAGCAGAGTCCAAAGGACGCCTCCATCCTTTTTGGATTGCTGGATCTCGACGCTCCGGAAAGCCTGGCCCCGGCGAACCTTGTCGAACAGGTCCACCGCCGGCATCTCGGTCGCCCCCGCGATCGGGATGGGCCGCCCGACGATCTCCTCGGTCGAATACCCGAAGGTCGACTCGGCCGCCTGGTTCCAGGTCAGCACCTTCCGCTCGCGATCCATCGTGACGATGGCGACCGGCGACGCATCCAGGATGCTGGACACCAGCTGGTCGGCTTCGCGCCGTGTCGCCTCCGAGGCTTCACGCTGGACCGTGATGCCGATCACATTCGCGACCGACTGGAGGAACTCGACCTCGTCCTGGCTGAAATCCTGGGGAACATCGCTGTCGACGCCGAGAATGCCGAAGTAGCGGCCGACGCCGGGGATCGGAATCGTGACGCTGCACACCGCGTTGTGATCGGCGAGGAACCCCGGTCTCGGGCGATCGATCTTGTCCCAATCCGCCACCATCACGGGCCGGCCGAGATGAACCGTGTAGCTGCCTTCCGGCACATCGGGCCGTGAGAACCTGTAATTGCCGACGATACCCTCGGCCCATCCGTATCCTGCGACCATGAGATAGGCATTGGGGTCCGCAGCGTCGCGCTGGAATATCTTGCAGAAGGGGGCATCGATCGTGTCCCGGATCGTCTGCATGGCTTCCGACATCAGAAGCTCTAACGAAAGCCCGCTCAGCGCGCGCTGGCTCAACCGGGCGACGGCGGCCTGCTGACGGACGCGCGCGGCCAGTTCCGCTGTCCTGAGTCGGACCTTCTCCTCAAGGTCGCGATGCAGACGGATGCGCTCAAGCGCGACGACCACCTGCTGCCCGATGGTCGTGAACGTTCGCAGGTCGGCGTCGTCGAATGCTTCGTTCCCCGCCCCGACGAGGTTCAGGAGGCCGAGCGGGCGGCCGTCCGCCAACAGGGGGACGCTGGCATGGCGGCAGGTCTCACCGCCTCGATGCGTCGCGATGCTCGACCACCGGCAATCGACAATGTTCTCCGCGGTATCCATCCGGCCGGCGAGCAATCTTTCCCGGCACGCGCATTGCCCGTCGCGCTGCATCGCTTCCGCGACGCTGGCGGGGATGTTCTTGAAGTCGGCCAGTTCCAATCGGCCTGCGTCGTCCGCCAGCACGATCCAGCCTGCCTCGACTCCCGGAAGGTCGAGAGCACGATCCAGCGTGAGGGCTGCCGCTTCCCGCTCGGTGCGGCAGCCGTTCAGCCCCTCCGCGACCAGATACAGCGCGTTGAGCGTCTCGTAAGAGCGATGCAGCAGCTTCTGGCCGTGCTTGACCTCGTCATTGAGGCGAACGGCCTGTTCGTAGGTGGAGATCAGCAGATCGAGAATCTGCTGCCGTTCGGCCGTGATGAAATGCCGCTCGCCACCCAGTTCGATTTCGATGCCGACCTGGAGCTTGCCGGAATGCCGGAGCGCGCGGTTGCTCAGGATGTATTCGATGCGGGAGACGAGATACTTCTCGTCATAGGGCTTGATGATGAAGTTGTCGGCCCCGGCCTCAAGCCCCAGGAAGACGTCGGTCGGACTGGCGAGGCTCGTGACGAGAATGACCGGCAGATCGTTCAGGTTGGGATCGCGCCGTATCGCCCGGCAAAGCTCGAAGCCGGTCATCTCGGGCATGACGACGTCGCTGACCAGGATATCCGGCCGCTGGGCGCGGGCCTGATCGAGCGCCTTGCGGCCATTTGCCGTCAGGATCGTGACGAAGCCCTGATCCTCGAGCAGGAACCGGATCTGCTCGCGTTGCGTAAGGCTGTCCTCCGCAACCAGAACCGTGACAGGCTTTCCGTCGCCCCTAAACCTGGCCATGCTGCACCCCTTTGCCGCCGCCGGCGAGCGCGGCGATCATTGCCGCAATCTCTGCCGGCGGCAGAATGTGATCGGTCGCATCGTCCTGCATGGCGGCCCCGGGCATTCCGAAAACGACACAGCTCTGCTCTTCCTGAACGGCAGTCACACCGCCTGCCGTCCGGATCGCCCGCAATCCTGAAACGCCGTCCCGCCCCATGCCGGTCAGCAGAACTCCCATGGCGCTGGCGCCGTACACAGTGGCGACCGAATGAAACAGATGGTCGCTCGACGGACAGAACATGTCGCCGGCCATGCCCGCATACTGACGAAAGCGCCCATTGGGTTCGATACTCAGCTGCGCCGCGTCGGGGGCGATATAGGCCATCCCCGGCTGCGCAAGCATTCCGCCTTCGGCCAGCCGGACCGGAAGCGGCGCCTTCTGGTCCAGCCAGGCGGCAAACCCGGGCGCGAACCCCGCCGCCATGTGCTGGACGATGATCACGGGCGCCGTCAGTCCCGTCGGCAGACCGCTCAGAATCTGGCTGATGACGCCGGGAGCGCCCGTGGAGCCGCCGATCGCGACGCAGGCAATGCCGGTACGCTTCCGGGCGACGGAGCGGGGCTCCTGCACCGCCGACGGCCGTTCGCTCGGCCATCGCCGCACGACTTTGACCTCCGCCATGAGCTTGAGGGTCTGCAACAGGTGCTGCGCCTGCCGGTCATGGCCGGGGTCGTCGAGATCGACCGGCTTGACCACCATCGACAAGGCCCCGTTGCGCAGCGTGTCGAAGGTCATTGCGACATCTTCGGACACGATGGTGGCGCTGGTGACGACGATGGGCACCGGTGTTGCGGACATGATCGCACGCGTGGCCTCGGCGCCGTTCATCCGCGGCATGTGATAGTCCATCAGGACGATGTCGGGATTCAGCTGGGCCGTCATTTCCACGGCTTCGACACCGTCCTTGGCCGTCCCGACGACCGAGAAGGCACCGTCCTCCTCCAGCAGGAAAATCAGCAGTTCCCGCTGCACCGGCGAATCTTCGGCAACCAGAATCCGGATCATCGCCACAGCCTCATCAGATCAATCGACGGACGATATCGAGCAGATTGGACTGATCGAAAGTCGACTTCTGCACATAGGCGTTCGCTCCCAGCCGCAACCCCTTCTCCTTGTCCTCACGGGTTTCAAGCGCCGTCACCAGGACGATCGGCAATTCGCGCAGACGGGCATCTGCCCGGATGCGCGCCGTCAGGTCGAAGCCGTCGAGGCGCGGCATGTCGATATCCGAGACCACGATATCGACATCCTCGCTGTTGAGCAGGGTCCACGCATCGATGCCGTCGGCGGCAACCTTGACCGAGAAGCCGGCCGCTTCGAACAGATGGCGCTCCATCGTCCGGGTCGTTATGGAATCGTCCACCACCAGAACGCGGAAACGCCGCAACCGCCGCCTCTCGGTCTTGCGCGGCCCTGGCCGCCGGGGCGACCGGCGCGTGGACCGCAGCAGGTCCGAGGGTCGCAGGATCAGCGACAGGTCGCCCGAACCGAGCAGGCCCACCGCGGAGAAGTTGCGCAGGCGGACGATCGGCCATCGGAACTCCTTGACCAGCGCCTCGGCGTCGCCGACGACCTCGTGCACGGCAAATGCCGACGAGGTCCCCCCATGCGCGATCACCACGCATTGGCGCGGCAGATCCTGCTCGTCGGCGGTTCCGAGATCGAGGACATCGGCGAGCGACGCGAACGGAATCGTGCCGCCATCCCAGCTGAGGAGACGCCGCCGCGCGGCCAGTTCCAGAACGTCCGGCGCGATGCGGATGGCGCTCAGGACGGCCTCGCGCGGACACAGGAACTTTCGGCCTCCGGCCGACAGAAGCACGCCCTGGAACGTCGCGATGCTTTCGGGGATGACCAGCGTCACGGCCGTGCCGAGCCCTGGCGTCGACGTCACGTTGATCTGGCCGCCGAGACGTTCCACGCGCTCGCGCACCACCGACAGTCCAAGACCGTGTCCCGACAACGTCGTGACGACCGCGCTGGTGCTGAGACCGCTCCGGAACAGCAGGTCCTGGGCGTCCGCGTCCGATATGCCCGCCGCCTGCGAACGGGAAACCAGACGCAGGCGCACGGCGGATTCCTTGACCTTGGCGAAGTCGATTCCCCGGCCGTCATCCTCGATCCGGATGGCGATGCGCCCGCTTTCCAACCGCTCGAAGGACAACCGAACCGATCCTTCCGGCCGCTTCCCGGCATCCCGTCGCATCTGGGGCGGCTCGATTCCATGATCGATCGCGTTGCGCACAAGGTGGATAAGCGGGTCCTTGATGTATTCCAGCACCTTGCGGTCGATCTCCAGCCCCGTCCCGACAGCATTCCAGATCACCGACTTGCCGACTTGTTCCGCAACGTCGCGGACCATCGTGGGAAAGGCCTCCACGATGCTCGCCGCCGGCAGCATCCGGACTCGCCGCAACTGGTCGAACAGATCGTCGGCCGCGTTGCGAACCAGCCGATGGTCGCCCTCGAACCCGCGAAGCAGATCGCGCGCCTGTTGCTCCAGCGCGGCAAGCGAAGCCCCGTATTCGGTGCGCCGTCCGTCGCCGAATCCTTGCTCTGCTCCGGCCGTGACGCGCAGCCGGCCGAGGCCTTCGATAAGCTGCTTGAATCCGCCGATGCGCTCGGCCAGCGAGAGCTTGGGGGCGAGCAATGCCTCTGCGCCGAGGATCAGATTGTCGATCCGGGTCAATTCGACCCGGATCGTGTCGGTGCCGGCACGCAGGCCGGCGGGCGCCATATCCCGGCCGGCCGGCCGCGCCACGGCCTCAATCGGTTCGCGCATCTCCACCGCATCCTGCGCGATCTCGCGACGGACGGGGACTGGTTCGGGGGCCGCAGGCGGCGGGGACGGGCGGCCCGTCCCACTCTCCGGCGCTTCCAGGGATGCAAGGCGGGCGACGATGGCCACGACGCCTTGACGCAGTGAGTTCAACGCCTCGGCCGTGAATTGCGTTTCGCCGCGAGTCAGCCGCCGTAAATCGGATTCGCTGTCCTGGCACAGGCTTTCCACCGCCTTGAGGCCGACAGACCGCGCCGCGCCCTTCAGGGTATGCATGGTGCGGAACAGCGATTCGAGGCGCGCAGCCGTGTCCGGCGCTGCCGGATCGTTCATCAGCGCTTCCATATCCGTCTCGATGGCACGGATATGGTCTGCCGCCTCCGTCCGGAAGGTTTTCAGCAGCCTCGCCTTGAGCTGTTCCGACCGGTCCGCCATCACCGCCCCATCGCATGGCCGCTCTGGGTCGCGGTCTGTTCCAGCAGCCCGGACAGGCGCTGGGCCAGGGCGTTCAGATCGCGGGCGGCGCGTTCAACCTGTTGGGTTGCGGAGACTGTCTGGACCGAGGATTGCTCGATGTTCTGCATCGCCAGCGCAATCTGATCCATGCCCGCCTCCTGCTGCTCTGCCGAAGCCATGATCTGCTGAGCAGCCTGCGATGCCTCGCGCAAGCTGTTCTCGAGCGTTCCGATGGCGCCGCCCGAACGCTGTGCCACCCCCACGCCGCCCTCGGCCGCCTTGACCCCCTGTTCTGCTGCGATCACGGATGCCTGCGCGGATTTCTGGATATCGGCGACGATCCGACGAACCTGTACCGTCGCCTCCTTGCAGCGTCCGGCGAGCTCCTTCACTTCCGCCGCGACGACCGCGAAGCCGCGCCCCGCCTCTCCGGCCTTGGCGGCCTCGATTCCCGCATTCACGGCGAGCAGGTTGGATTGTTCCGCCAGTTCGCCGACGGTCGCATTCACCTCGGCGATGGCCTGCGCCTGTTCGGTGAAGGCAAGTATCCGCTCCGCCAGCGCTTCCATCCGAAGCTTCGCTTCGGAACTGCCGCGAATGCTCTCATCGACCGAACGGCGCCCGTCCGCCGCCGAGGATTCCGCCCGTTGCGCGAGTTCGGCCACGGCGCGAGTCTTGCGGGCTGCCATCTCGGCCGACTGCCGGACTTCCGAGACCGTCGCGGCCGTCTGACGAACCGCCGTCGCCTCTTCCGATGTGGCGGACACCTGCTGGCTGGTCGCCGCGAGGATCTCGCTGGCCGCCGCCGTGACGCTCTGAACCGCCTCTCCGATCTCCGCAACCAGGCGTTCGATCGCCTCGACCATGCTGTTCAGGCCAAGGCCCAGGCGACCCAGTTCCCCTTCCGCCGTCATCGTCGCGCGAGCCGAGAGATCGCCCTCCCGAACCCGAGCGGCGATTCGGTTGAACTCGCTGACGGCATTCTCCAGGGTTGCAGAGTTGCGTCGCTCAGCCTCAATACGGGTTTGCAGCGAAGCAGCCATACCGTTCACGGCGCGGCCCAATACGATCAACTCCTCGGGTCCCGCCTCCGGTGCCCGGCGTCCTAGATCGCCTTCGGCAACCGCTACGGCAACACTCCGCAGCGCTTCGATCGGCCGCGAGACGAACACCACCATCGCGTAGGCGATAGACAATCCGACCGCCAGTGCGGCCAAAAACCACCACGCCGCCGTCCGATAGGATTCGATGATCCTGTGATCGATCTCCGAAAGCGGCTGCGTAACCCACACCTTCCAGCCAATGCCGGACACAGTGGAAAATCCGGCTAACCGAGCTTCACCGCCGACCGCGTTATAGGAGGCAACTTCGCCTCTCTCACTCGCATTCACGATGGACCAGATCGCCGTCCCGGAGAGGTCCCGCTTCTCGCGGTCGAATTGCGGATCGCCATGGACGATCGCGGTGCCATCGCCGCTCGTGACGACGGCATAGCCGGCCTTGCCGTGGCGATAGTCGTCCATCAGCGACTGCAGGTTATCGACATTGATCCCGGACACGATGATCCCGCGTATCGTGTCGTTCGGTCCCAGCACCGGCACGGCCATCGCCACGATCGGCTGCTTGACGGCCCGGCCGATGATGACCGCGCGGTCGATGGCCGCCTTCCGCGTCCGGATCACCTCGCGGATATACGCCCGGTCGGCGTAGTTGGTGCCGATCCCTGCCGGATCGTGGGTCACGGCATCGCCCGTCATGCGGATGCCATCCGGTGTCGCGACGAAGATGCCGGTCGCAAGGGGAAAGTGCTTCAGCGCGCGGCCGAGCACCGGCTCGATCGCGCCGCGGTCGAATGTCGGCAACGCGGCGAGATGCTCTGCCGTCGCCAGCAGATACTGCATCCGCGCCTGCAGGAAGTCGTCCAGGCTGACCGCGAGATTGCGCGCGAGAAGACCGTTCCGGCCGAGTGCCTCTTCCGTCGTCAAGCGGCGGAACTCGACCGCCGACGCGATCCCCAGGACACCCGCGGACACCACGGCGCCAAGCAAGGCCGCACCGATCATGAGGGTCTTGAGATTATACGTCCTCGCCTTCCCCGAACTCATGCCACGTCCCCTTCTCCCTTACCGCCCTGAAGCGGCATCTGAACCTCTTCGTCGACGATCAGCCTGCTGTCCCCGACGAGATAAGCCGCATCGAGCACGACCCGGGAATCGTCCGTCAGCCCCCGCATCGCCGGATGCGTGTCGCCTCCAGGCTCCACGGAGACCGGGCGTATTTCCTTGATGGGAATCTGGAGAATGCCCGCCACGTCGTCGGCCGGGATGCCGATCCAGGCGCCATCCGCCGCCACCACGATCATGAAGCGGCCGTTCTCCTCGGCATCGCCGCCGATCAGCCGGACCAGCCGGATCGCGGCAACGACCGCGCCCCGATAGTTGAAAATGCCGAGCAGCAGGTCCGCACCGCCCGGCAGCGTCAGCAGCTGGGGCGAATCGACAACCTCCTGCACTTGGTCGACAGGCACCGCGTAATGCTCGCCGGCCAGCGCAAACCCTACGAACGCACCGATCTCGCCCCTGTCGTCCCGGCGCTCCGGAGCGGCCAGTGCCGCGGCCCGGCGCACCAGCAGCTCCTGCTCGGCCCGGGGGTCGCTTCGCGCTTCGGCAGCCACGGACGCTTCGATCGCCGCCAGACGCCGATGCGTGGCCGCCCAGTCGAAGGACCGAGACCCGGCGTCAGAATCGCGATGAAACTGATTTGTCATCGCTCTCATCCTCATCGAAGACCGCGTCCGCCAGGGCGCTGCGAACCAGTTCACGCATGGCTCGGGCCGTCACACCGTCCAGCGAACCCACAATCTGCTGGTCCGGAACGCCCTCCAGTTCATCGAGAATCCGGCGCATATGGCGGATACCGGATGCGGGTTTGCCGGTGCGCATCAGCAGGCCGGCCATCAGGAATCCGATTTCCGGGCAGTCCGGCTTCAGGTAAAGCCCCTGACGGGCCGCCTGCATTGCGGTCTCCAGATCGCCGGCTTCGGCATCGATGGCCGCAAGCAGCGCATGGGCTTCGTGAGACAAGGGGTCCGCCGCCAGGGCCGTCTCGCACAGCGTGCGCGCCTCGCGGTGGCGCCCTTCGTTGGCGAGGCATTGCGCCCGATCCAGCGCATATGCGGCGCCATGGGCCGGCGTCGCGTCCGGCCGAATGGGCGGCGCGGCCGGTACAGGACTTGCCGCCGGCAAGGCCGCCGTATGCGACACTGCCGGCGCAGGCTGGCCGCCGGATTGGAAGAGGATGGCATCGGGCAGGTTGACGGCGCGCAGCGGTCGGAACAGCTCCGCGCTCGCTTCGGCGGGACTGACCGCGATCCACCCTTTCGGCGCCAGCGCCGAGATGAGCCGCGCGGCGATCCTCTGCTGGCTCTCCGGCGGGAAATACATCAGCACATTGCGGCACAGGATGAGATCGAAGCCGCCC
>JBFWNZ010000091.1:0-11801 GCA_050250795.1 Alphaproteobacteria bacterium
CTCGCTTAACCTGCTTTACGATCGAGCCGAAGCGGAGGGACGCCTGCATGCGCTGGTGCATGACGGCGACTGGTATCATGTGGGCACGCCGCCGGACCTCGCGACCGCCGAGGCGGAACTGGCCGATGGCCACGTCGCGGCGCAGAGCCGTTAGCGAAGCACCGCGGCGGCTCCGGCGGATGGAGGGGCCGTGACCGCCCGCCTCTACACGATCCGCGCCGGCCTGCCCTTCGTCGATCTCCTGGCGCGCGGCCTGCTCGACGAGACGGCCGGCGATCCGCTGCGTCTCAGCGGCTATACGGTGCTGCTACCGACCCGGCGCGCCTGCCGGGCGCTTCGCGAGGCCTTCCTGCGGGTTGGCGAGGGGCACGCCCTGCTGCTGCCGGCAATGCGGCCGCTGGGCGAGGTGGACGAGGAGGAACTGATCCTCGGTGGACCGGAGGGCGAGGCGGGGGCCGGGCTGGACCTGCCGCCGGTCATTCCTGAATTGCGGCGGCGTCTGATCCTCGCCCGGCTGATCGTGAATACCGGGGTTCAGGCCGATCTGGACGCCGAGGGGGTGCCCGTCCCCATCGGCATCGACCATGCCGCAAGGCTGGCCGTGGACCTCGCGCGGCTGATCGACCAGGTCCAGACCGAACGGCTGGATTTCGCGCGGCTGGAATCCTTGGTCCAAGGCGATCTCGCCCGCCACTGGGAACGGACGCTCAAGTTCCTGAAGGTCGTCACCGAGCATTGGCCCGCCATCCTGGCGGAGTTGGGCCATCTCGACCCGGCAGAGCGGCGCAACCGGCTGCTTGCGGCCCAGATTGCCACCTGGCAGGCCACCCCGCCACCGGGACCGGTGATCGCCGCCGGCTCGACCGGCAGCCTGCCAGCGACCGCCGACCTGCTGGCCGCGATCGCCGCGCTGCCCCAGGGGCGCGTGGTGCTGCCGGGATTCGACCGCAGCCTGGACGCGGCCGCCCGCGACGCCATCCGCCATGCACCCACGCATCCGCAGCACGGCATGCTGCTGCTGCTCGACCGGCTGGGGATCGAGGCCGAGCGAGTTCGGGACTGGCCGGTCGCGCCGCCGCCCGCCCCGCCCGGCGATCCGACCGCGCGCGGCCTGCTGGCGGCAGAGGCGATGCGGCCCGCCGAGACCACCGACCGCTGGCGCAGCCTGCCGGATATCCCTGCTGCGGCGGTTGCCGGCCTGCGACGGATCGACTGCGCCGACGAGCGCGCCGAGGCGATGGTCATCGCCCTGCATCTGCGCGAGGCGCTGGACGAGGGCGGACGCACGGCGGCCCTGGTAACGCCCGACCGGGCCCTGGCGCGGCGTGTCGCCGCGGCGTTGCGCCGCTGGGGAATCGAGATCGACGATTCGGCGGGACAACCGCTGGCCGACACCCCGCCCGGTACGTTCCTGCGTCTGACCGCAGCGATGGTTGCATCGGGCCTCGCCCCGGTTGCCCTGCTGGCCGCGCTCAAGCATCCGCTTGCGGCCGGCGGCATGGCCACAGGCATCTTCCGCAGCCGCCTGCGCGCCTTCGAGACGGCCGTCCTGCGCGGCCCGCGGCCCGGTCCCGGTTTCGACGGGCTGCGCGCCGCGGCTGGAAAGGACGAAGACGCACATCGGTTCCTCGACAGCCTGGAACCCTGCCTTGCGCCGCTGACAGAAGCGATGGCTGCGCGGACTCTGCGGGTGGAAAAGGCGCTTGCGGCGCATGTGACCCTCGCCGAAGCCCTGGCCGCGACCGGCACCGAGTCGGGCGCCGACCGGCTGTGGTCCGGCGATGCGGGAGAGGCTCTCGCCGGCTTCGTCGCCGAATTGGCCGATTCCGCGGTCGACTTGCCGCCTGTCGAAGGCGGCGGCTATCCGGCCCTGCTGGATGCCCTTCTCCAGGGCCGCGTCGTGCGCCCGGCCTATGGTCTGCATCCGCGTCTGCATATCTGGGGGCCGCTGGAAGCCCGGCTGCAGCAGGCAGACCTGACGATCCTGGGGGGGCTCAACGAAGGCGGCTGGCCGCGCGAACCGTCCCCGGACCCCTGGCTCAGCCGCCCGATGCGGACAGCTTTCGGACTGCCGCCGCCGGAGCGGCGGGTCGGCCTGGCGGCTCACGATTTCGTTCAGGCCTTTGCCGGTCCCGAGGTCGTGCTGACGCGGGCGACCAAGAGCGAGGGCGCGCCGACCGTTCCGTCGCGTTTCCTCAGCCGGCTGGACGCGGTGCTGGCCGGTGCGCGCGACGCCGACAATTTGCGCAAGACACTTACCGGTGACTCGTCGCAGTGGCTGCACTGGGCCCAGGCCCTCGATCTGCCCGCAACCCCGGCCCCCGTCGCACCGCCGGCGCCGCGACCGCCGGTCGCAGCCCGCCCCCGGCGTCTGTCGGTCACGCGCATCGAGACCTGGATGCGCGACCCGTACTCCATCTTCGCCAGCCAGATTCTCCAATTGAAGCCGCTCGACCCGCTGGAGGCCGATCCCGGCGCTGCCGACCGCGGCAATATCATCCACAAGGCGCTGGACGATTTTCTGAAGGCCTATCCCGGCCCGCTGCCCGACGATGCCGAGGCGCGGCTGATCGCCCTGGGCGAGACGGCTTTCGGTCCGCTTCTCGCCCGGCCTGCACTGCGCGCATTCTGGTGGCCGCGTTTCGAACGCATCGCCCGCTGGTTTCTGGAGCGCGAGCGGTCGCGTCGCGGGCGCATCGCCGCGACGGCGACAGAGGTTCAGGGCAGCCTGACGATCCCTGCCCCGGGAGGCGACTTCACGCTGAGCGCAACCGCCGACCGCATCGACCGGCTGACCGACGGCGGCTACGCCATCATCGACTACAAGACCGGCCGCGTTCCCGGCGCCGCCGATGTGGCTCTCGGCTTCTCGCCGCAATTGCCGTTGGAAGCCGCGATCCTGCAGGGCGGCGGCTTCGCTGGACTGCCCGCCGCGCCCGTCGGGGAACTTGCCTTCTGGCATCTGTCCGGCGGCGAGACGCCAGGCCGCGAACGGCCGCTGAACGCCGACCCTGCGGCCCTCGCCGCCGAGGCGCTTGCGGGGCTGCAACGCCTGATCGCCGCCTTCGACGATCCAGCGACTGCCTACGCCGCCGTGCCGGACCCGGCATGGGCCTCGCCCTTCAACGATTATGCGCATCTCGCGCGCATCGCCGAATGGTCGGGGCCGGCGGGCGAGGGGGAGGCGTTGTGACCGATCCCGGCCGCATCGTGCAGCCCGACCCGGACAGCCTGCAGCGCCGGGCCGCCGACCCCGGCGCCAGCGTCTGGGTGGGTGCGTCGGCCGGCAGCGGCAAGACCAAGGTTCTGACCGACCGCGTCCTCACCTTGATGCTGGAGGGGACGCCGCCGCAGCGCATCCTCTGCCTGACCTTCACCAAGGCCGCGGCGGCGGAGATGGCGAACCGCATCAACAAGCGCCTGGCCGAATGGGCCACCGATGACGACGCGGCGCTCGCCGACGCGCTGGTCCGGCTGACCGGCCGCCGCCCCGAACCCGAACGGATGGCCCGCGCCCGGCGGCTGTTCGCACAGGTGCTGGACGCACCGGGCGGGATGAACATCCAGACCATCCACGGCTTCTGCGAATCCCTGCTGGCGCGCTTTCCGCTGGAGGCCGGCATCCCGCCGCATTTCGAGGTGCTGGACGAACGCAGCGCCGCCGAACTGATGCAGGTGGCCCGCGACACCGTGCTGGCTGCGGCGGAAACCGACGCGACGCTGGCGGCGGCATTGGCCTCCATTACGCGCCACGCCCAGGAAGACGGCTTTGCCAGCCTGATGGTCCGGCTGTCGGCGGAGCGCGGCCGCCTGGCACGCGCCGTGGAACGGCATGGCGGGGTGGAGGGCGCCGTCTCGGCCGTGCTGCGCCGGTTGGGCGTGGAACCGGACGAGACCGAGGACACGCCGATCCTTGCGGCGTGCGACGACCTCGCCTTCGACGCGCTGGGCCTGCGCCGCATCGCGATGGCCCTGCTGGACGGCAAGGGCAAGACCGATCCTGTGCGCGGCGAGAAGATGGCACGCTGGCTTGCCGGTTCGCCGGCGGATCGCCGCGCCGGCTTCGAGGATTATGCCGGCGTGTTCCTGACGCAGAAGCTGGAGATCCGCTCGACCCTCCTGCCCAAGGCGATCCGCGAGGACGATCCCGGCCTCGCCGACGTGATGGCGGTGGAAGCGGCACGGCTGGAGGCCGCCTATGCGCGCTGCCGCATCATCGTCACCGCCGCTGCCAGCACCGGCCTGCTGCGCCTGGGGGCGGCGCTGCTCGGCATCTACGAAGCGGCGAAGCGCGCACGCGCCCTGCTCGACTACGACGACCTGATCTATGCGGCGAAGCGGCTGCTGGAGGCGCCGGGCGTCGCACCCTGGGTGCTGTTCAAGCTGGATGGCGGGCTCGACCACATCCTGATCGACGAAGCGCAGGACACGAACCCGGAGCAATGGGACATCGTCCGTGCGCTCGCCGAGGAATTCTTCACCGGCGAGGGTGCGCGCGACACGACACGCACGGTCTTCGCCGTCGGCGACCGCAAGCAGTCGATCTTCAGCTTCCAGCGCGCCGATCCCGAGGCATTCCAGCGGATGCAGGCGCATTTCGAGAGCCGCGTCGGCGCGGCGGGCCAGGAATGGCGCAACGTCGAGCTCGACATCTCCTTCCGCTCCGCCGATGCCGTGCTGCGCGCGGTCGATGCGACCTTCGCAGCCGGTCCAGCCAGGGACGGCGTGATCGACGCCGGAGCCGCGCTCCGCCATATCGCCTTCCGGCAGGGTCAGGCCGGCAGGGTCGAACTCTGGCCCCTGGTCGGGCCGCGTATGAATGCCGATCCGGAACCCTGGGCCCCGCCCTTGGAGCGCGTGCCGGGCGACTCCCCCGCGAACCGTCTTGCCGCCGTCATTGCCGCCCGGATCAAGGCATGGATCGGGCACGAGATGCTGCCCGCGCGCGGCCGTCCGATCCGGGCCGGCGACATCATGATTCTGGTCCGCCGCCGCCGCGGCATCATGGAGGCGGTGGTCCGCGCCCTGAAACTGGCCGGCGTCCCGGTCGCCGGCGTCGACCGCATGGTGCTGACCGACCAGCTGGCGGTGATGGACCTGGTTGCGCTGGGCCGGTTCCTGCTGCTGCCCGAGGACGACCTGACCCTGGCCACGGTGCTGAAAGGGCCGTTCCTGGGTTTCGACGACGACGACCTGTTCCGCCTTGCCCATGACCGCAAGGGCACTGCCCTCTGGCGGCGCTTGGCGCATGACGAGGCCGCGCGCCCGGCCCATGACTGGCTCGCAGCCCTTCTCGCCCGCGCCGATTTCGTGCGGCCCTACGAGCTTTTCGCCCAGATTCTGGCGATGCCCGTTCCCGCCGGCGGCACCGGGCGCGAGCGGATGATCGCGCGCCTGGGGGTAGAGGCAGAGGACCCCATCGACGAGTTCCTGTCATTGGCCCTGGCCTATGAACGCGGCCGGGTACCCTCGCTCCAGGGCTTCCTGCACTGGGCCGAGGCGGGGGCCGTCGAGATCAAGCGCGACCTGGAACAGGGCGCGCGCGACGAGGTGCGGGTGATGACGGCGCATGGCGCGAAGGGTCTTCAGGCACCTGTGGTCATCCTGCCCGACACGGTGCAGATGCCGGCCCAGCAAGGGCCGGAGTTGCGCTGGGTGGATGGCCTCCCGCTCTGGACGCCGTCGCGACGGCATGAGGAGGAACAGGGTGCGGCAGCCCGCGACGACGTCGCACGCCGGCGGCTGGAGGAGCATCGGCGGCTGCTTTACGTGGCCATGACGCGGGCCGAGGATCGGCTGCATATCTGCGGCTGGCACGGCCGCAGCGAGCCTGCCGAAGGCTGCTGGTACGCGCTCATACGCGACGGCCTGTCAGGCATCGCCGCAGAGACGGAGTTCGATTTCACGCTGGATTCCGCCGATGGCTGGCGCGGCGACGGCCTTGTCCTGGACCTGCCGCAGCAGGCGGCCTTGCAGAAACCTGAGGAATCCGCCCCGGACGAGCATCCACTTCTGCCCGTCCAGCACTGGATGCGCAGGCCTCCGCCCCCGGAACCGACCCCCAGCCGGCCGCTCATGCCGTCGCGGCCATCGGCCGAAGCCCCCCCGGTCGTCTCGCCGCTGGCCGGCGGGGGCACCGCGCGTTTCCGGCGCGGCCTGCTGATCCACCGTCTGCTTCAGGGCCTGCCGGACCTGCCTGCCGAATCCCGCGACGCGGCATGCCGGCGCTTGCTCGCGCGGCCGTTGCACGATCTGGCGCCGCCGGAGCAGGAGGCGCTGCGGCGGGAGGTGATGGCGGTGCTGGAGCATCCGGCGCTGATGCCGCTGTTCGGCCCGGACAGCCGCGCCGAAGTGCCGCTGGCGGGTCTGATCCCCCTGCGGGACGGTGCGCCGGAGGCCGTGTCCGGTCAGGTGGACCGGCTGGTGGTCACACCCGAGGCGATTCTGGTCCTGGACTACAAGACGCTGCGCCCGCCGCCAAGCGATCCGGCCGATGTGCCGCCGGCCTATCTGCGCCAGATGGCGCTGTATCGCGCGATCCTGCGCCGTATATGGCCGGACAGGCGGATCGACTGCCACCTGCTCTGGACCGACGGACCGCTGCTCATGCCACTCTCTGCCCAGTTGCTTGACCGGCATATCCCCGGTTCATAGAGTGGGCCGCAAGCCATCTGGGCCTGCGCCCGGTTCCTTCGGGAGACGCGGCCGACACAGCGAAAGGATGGAGCCATGAGCACCGTCAAAGTGACCGACAGCGAATTCGAAGCCTCCGTGCTGAAGGCCGACCGCCCGGTGATCGTCGACTTCTGGGCCGAGTGGTGCGGCCCCTGCAAGATGATCGCGCCGGCACTGGAGGAGATCGCCGCGTCCATGAAGGACAAGGTGACGATCGCCAAGCTGAATATCGACGACAACCCGCAGACCCCGGCCAAGTACGGCGTGCGCGGCATCCCCACGCTGATGCTGTTCAAGGACGGCCAGGTGGCCGCGACCAAGGTCGGCGCGGTGCCGAAAAGCCAGCTGATGGACTGGGTCGAATCCGCGATCTGACGGATCGGACAAACGATACGAGCCAGGACCCCGCCCGAAAAGGCGGGGTCTTTTGCGTCCGGTAACGGGCCGGCCCGGATACAGGCAGGGGAGGAATGGGAATGGATATCAGGCTGAACGGCCGTACCGCGCTGATCACGGGCGGCAGCATGGGCCTCGGCAAGGCGATGGCGACGCGTTTTGCCGAGTCGGGTGCGGCGGTGGCGATCCTGGCGCGGCGCCAGGACATCCTGGACGAAGCGGTTGCCGACATCCGGGCGAAGGCGCCGGGTGCCACGGTGGCGGGCATCGCCTGCGACGTCACCCGCGCCGACGAGATCGAAAAGGCCGTCGCCACCGCGATCCGCGACCTCGGCAAAGTCGACATCCTGGTCAACAACGCCGGCAGTTCCGCCCGCGGCGCCTTCCTGTCGCTGACCGACAATGACTGGCAGGCCGATTTCGACCTCAAGCTGTTCGCCGCGATCCGCCTCACGCGGCTGCTGATGCCGGGCATGATCGAGCGGAACTGGGGCCGCGTCATCAATGTGCTCAACACGGCCGCCAAGGCCCCGCCGGCCGAGGGCGCGCCGACCGCGGTGACACGCGCCGCCGGCATGGCGCTGACCAAGATTCTCGCCAGCGAGGGGGCGCCGCACAACGTCCTGGTGAACGCGTTGCTGGTCGGTCTCATCGACAGCGACCAATGGGTGCGCCGGCACAAGACGCAGGCCGTCAACATGCCCTATGAGGATTTCCTGGCCGGGATGGCAAAGGGCATTCCGCTGAACCGGCTCGGCCGGTCCGAGGAGTTCGCCAACATCGCCTGCTTCCTCGCCTCCGACGCCGCGTCCTACATCACCGGAACCGCGATCAACGTCGACGGCGGGCGCGCGCCGGTCGTCTAAGCACGGGTCATCTGGGCAGCGGTCTCGGCGGCCAGCACCTGCCCGGCCAGCGCCAGCGAGCCGCAGATCAGGACACGCGCCGGCCCCTCGAACCGGCCAACGGCGTCGAGGGCCGCCGCGAGATTCGGCGCCGCGGCGGTATGGCGGATACCGGCATCGACGGCCGCACGCCTCAGCACATCCGGCGCATGGGCCGCCGCCGCACCGGCAATGTCGAGGGCGACCAGCCCCGACACATGCGGCGCCAGCGGGGCCAGAAACGCGGCGGGCGGCTTGGTCGCCAGCATGCCGAAGACGAGGTGAAGCGGCCGGTCGCGCCAGTCCTCCGCCGTTTCGGCCAGGGCGCGGCCGGCCGAGGGATTATGCCCGCCATCGAGCCAGAGCTCCCAGCCGGCAGGCAGCCGGGCTGCCAGCGGCCCGGTCAGCCGTTGCAGGCGGGCCGGCCACTCCGCATGGCGCAGCCCGGCGGCGATGGTGGCCGCATCGAGGCCGAAACCCGGCAACAGGCGCGCCGCCGCGATGGCCGCTCCGGCATTCTCCGTCTGGAACGCGCCCGGCAGCGCCGGAACCGGCAGCACGAGTTCTCCCGCCGCGTCGCTGTAGTGCAGACGGTCTCGCTCGCGACATACCGCCCATTCCGTGCCCAGGCGATGCAAGGGCGCCCCCAAGGCCGCAGCCCGAGCGGCGATGACCGCACCGGCCTCCGCCCCTTGCGCACCGATCACCGCCGGTACGCCGGGCTTCAGGATGCCGGCCTTCTCCGCCGCGATGGCGGCAATCGTGCCGCCCAGGAACTCGCAATGATCCAGGTCCACCGGCGTGATGACGGTCAGCGCCGGCCGCGCCACCACGTTGGTCGCGTCCAGCCGCCCGCCCATCCCCGTCTCCAGCAGCAGGATGTCGGCCGGCGTCTCGGCAAAGGCGAGGAAGGCCGCGGCCGTCGTGACCTCGAAGAAGGTGATCGGATCGTCGGCGTTGATCGCCTCGCAGCGGGCCAAAACATCGGCCAGCGCATCCTCGCCGATCACGTCGCCCGCGAGACGGATGCGCTCATGGAACCGGACCAGATGCGGGGAGGTGTAGACATGCACCCGCCGTCCCGCCGCCTCCAGCATCGCGCGCAGGAAGGCGATGGTCGAACCCTTCCCGTTGGTCCCGGCCACATGGACGACCGGCGACAGGCGGTCCTGCGGCCGGCCGAGCCGGTCGAGGAAACGCAGCACCCTATCGAGGCCGAGATCGATGGTCCGGCCGTGCAGCCGGCCGAGCCGATCGAGAAGCGCGTCCGATCCGGCGGTATCCCTAGAACCGGGAGTCATGCCGGGATGCGCCCGACCCCGAACCGCCCGACGGCAGGGCCAGAACGTCGCCGCCGGAATGCGGCTGACGCAGCAGGCCGATCAGCCGTGCAAGCGTCGCCTTGAGCTGCGTACGCGGGACGACCATGTCGACCATCCCGTGATCCATGAGGTATTCGGACCGCTGGAATCCGGCCGGCAGGGTCTCGCGCACCGTCTGCTCGATCACCCGGGCACCGGCAAAGCCGATGGTCGCGCCCGGCTCGGCGATGTGGATGTCGCCCAGCATGGCGAAGCTGGCGGTGACGCCGCCGGTGGTCGGGTCCGCCAGCAGCACGATATAGGGCAACCCCGCCTCCTTCACCTCCTGCACCGCCGCGACCGTGCGCGGCATCTGCATCAGCGACAGCAGCCCTTCCTGCATGCGGGCCCCGCCCGAGGAGGGCACGACGATCAGCGGCGCCTGCTGCACCACGGCCAGCCGCGCCGCGGCGACGATCCCCTCGCCCACCGCCATGCCCATCGAGCCGCCGAGGAACGTGAAGTCGAAGGCCGCCACCACCGCGTTGTGGTCGCCGATGCGGCCATGCGCGACGACGATGGCGTCGGTCTCGCCGGTCGAGGACTGCGCCTCCTTCAGTCTTTCGCTATAGCGGCGCCGGTCGCGGAACCGCAACGGATCGACCGCGACGGCCGGCAGTTCGATCCGATGATATTCGCCGCCGTCGAACAGCATGCGCAGCCGGGTCTTGCCGGCGATCCGCATGTGATGGCCGCAATGCTGGCAGACATGGAGATTCGCCTCCAGGTCGCGATGGAAGATCATCTGTCCGCAGGCGGGGCATTTATGCCAGAGATTGTCCGGCACGTCGTTGCGCCGGACCAGCGCCTGAATCTTCGGACGGACGAAGTTGGTCAGCCAGTTCATGCCGCGTCGCGCCCCGCCCGAACCCCCGCCGCCAGTTCGCGCACATACGCCAGTACGCGTTCGACCGCATCGCCGCCGTCGCGCTGGGCCTGTGCGACCAACTCGACGATGGCCGAGCCCACCACCGCCGCATCGGCGACCGAGGCGACGGCCCGCGCCTGGGCCGGCGTCTTGATTCCGAAGCCGACGGCCACCGGCAGTCCGGTATGCCGCCGCAGCCGCTGCACGGCTTCGCGGATCGCCGCATCCGAGGCCGAACGCGTGCCGGTGATGCCCAGGATGCTGACATAGTAGACGAAGCCGCTGGCACGCTGCAGCACGGTCGGCAGGCGGACATCGTCCGTGGTCGGCGTGGTCAGCCGCACCCAGTTCAACCCCGCATCCAGCGCCGGCCGGCACAGTTCCGCGTCCTCTTCCGGCGGCAGGTCCACGATGATCAGACCATCCACCCCGGCGGCTTTCGCGTCCGCGCAGAAGGCCGGGACGCCGTAGGTGTAGATCGGATTGTAGTAACCCATCAGCACGATGGGGGTGTCCTGGTCCCGCTCGCGGAAGGTCCGGACCATCGCCAGCGTGCGGCGGAGGGTGATACCGGATTTGAGCGCGCGCAGCGACGAGGCCTGGATCGCCGGGCCGTCCGCCATCGGATCGGAAAAGGGCATGCCCAGTTCGATCAGGTCGGCCCCCGCACCCGGCAGCCCGGCCAGGATGCGCGCGGACGTCTCAAGGTCCGGGTCGCCCGCCGTGACGAAGGTCACGAGCCCGCCGCGCCCCTCGGCGCGCAGCTTGGCGAAACGCCGGTCGATCCGGCTCTCCGACGCGGCGGCGCTCACAGCGACACTCCCAGGGCATCGGCGATGGTGAAGATGTCCTTGTCGCCCCGGCCGCACATGTTCATCACCAGCAGATGGTCCTTGGGCAATGTGGGCGCGTGGCGGCGCACGAAGGCCAGCGCATGCGCCGGCTCCAGCGCGGGGATGATGCCTTCCAGCTTGCTGCACAGCTGGAACGCCTCCACCGCCTCGGCATCCGTCGCCGAGACATAGTCGACGCGGCCGGAATCGCGCAGCCAGGAATGCTCCGGCCCGATGCCCGGATAATCGAGACCGGCCGAGATCGAATGCGCCTCCAGGATCTGGCCGTCGCCGTCCTGCAGCAGATATGTCCGGTTGCCGTGCAGCACGCCCGGCCGCCCGCCGGTGAGCGAAGCGGCATGCGCGCCGCTGTCCAGCCCCTTGCCCGCCGCCTCGACGCCGTAGATCTTCACGCTCGGCTCGTCCAGGAACGGGTGGAACAGGCCGATGGCGTTCGAGCCGCCGCCGATGCAGGCGACCAGGCTGTCGGGCAGCCGCCCTTCCGCCTGCTGCATCTGCTCGCGCACCTCCTCGCCGATCACGCATTGGAAGTCGCGGACCATGGCGGGATAGGGGTGCGGGCCGGCCGCCGTGCCGATGATGTAGAAGGTGTTCTCGACATTGGCGACCCAGTCGCGCAGCGCCTCGTTCATCGCGTCCTTCAGCGACTGCGAGCCGCTGGTGACGGGCACCACCTCGGCGCCCAGCAACTTCATGCGGAATACGTTGGGCCGCTGCCGCTCGATATCCTTGGCGCCCAGGTAGACGACGCAGGGGATGTCGA
>JBFWNZ010000092.1:0-11680 GCA_050250795.1 Alphaproteobacteria bacterium
CGCGACGACATCCTCTGCCAGCACGCTGCCGGCGGCCGCCGGCAGCGGCAGGTCCTCGATCCCGCAGACCGGGACGATCCGCTCGGCCAGCAGTGCCAGCGCCTGGTCCACCGTCAGCAGGTCGCCCGAAAAGGCAAAGCAGTCGTCGCTAAGCGGCGCCATCGAGACGGCTTTCCAGCCCGCCGCGCGCCAGCAGGAAATCGGCGATGGCGGCGATGTCGTTCAGCGGCAGGACCGGCCGGTCCAGGCCGGGAAGTGCCGCATCCGATGCGACCGCAACGACATGCGGGTCCTCCGGCGCCAGAAGCGGCTTGCCCAGGGCCGGACGATGAACCTCAAGCTTGTCGTAGGGGTCGTATTTGAAGCCCTCGACCAGCAGCAGGTCGACGGGGGTCATATGGGCGATGAGGTCGGCCAGCAACGGTTCGGGCGCGCCGCGAAGCTCGTGCATCAGCGCCCAGCGATGGGCGGAACTGATCATCACCTCGGTCGCGCCCGCCTCGCGGTGCGTATGCGAATCCTTGCCGGGCTTGTCCACGTCGAAGGCGTGATGCGCGTGCTTCACCGTCGAGACGGAGACGCCGCGGCGCACCAGCAGCGGGATCAGCCCGCGCAGCAGCGTGGTCTTGCCGCTGCCGCTCCATCCTGCGATGCCGAATACATACATCGATCGCTGCCTTGCGGCCGGCTCAGCCGGCCGGGTGCTTGCCGCCGGATGCGGCGGGCGGCTCCGCGCCGTCGGTCGCGCTCATATGGCGGCTGCCGGCGCGCAGGTAGTCGTAGCCGGTGACGAGGGTCAAGAGCGCCGCCGCCCACAGGCCGACCTCGCCCACCAGGGTCGCCGGAAAGGGGGTGATGTTGCCGACGATCAGAAAGCCGAGCGCCAGCATCTGGATCGCCGTCTTCCACTTGGCGAGCCGGCTGACCGGAAGGCCGACCTTGATCTCGGCCAGGAACTCGCGCAGCCCCGACACCAGGATCTCGCGCATCAGGATGATGACCGCCGGCAGGACCGCGAGACCGGCGATCCGTTCGAAGGCGCACATCACGAGCAGCAATGCGCCGACCAGCAGCTTGTCGGCGATCGGATCGAGGAAACGGCCCCAGCGCGAGACGCTGCCGAGCTGGCGCGCGATGTAGCCGTCCAGGAAGTCGGTCAGGCAGGCATAGACATAGAGGCCGAAGGCGACCCAGCGCGCGGCGTCGCCCTGGACCCAGAACAGGGCGACCAGCGGCGCGATCACGACGATGCGCGACAGGGTCAGCAGGTTCGGCAGATTCGTCAGCATGGCACTCCGGACCGCCAGGGGCGGTGCAACATATCGCCCGGCCGGCTCCGTCCGGGTCCGGCGACAGGCCGGGGGATTCTATCCATCGGCGTGGAAATGCCCATAGATTTTCTCCGCCACCGCCCGGCTGATGCCGTCGACGGAGGCGAGGTCGGCGAGACCGGCCCGCGCCACGTTGCGCGCCGACCCGAAATGCAGCAGCAGGGCCTTCTTGCGCTTGGCGCCGATCCCCGCAATCTCATCCAGCGGCGAGGCCGAAATCGCCTTGGACCGGCGGGCGCGATGGCTGCCGATCGCAAACCGGTGCGCCTCGTCGCGCAGGCGTTGCAGGAAATACATGACGGGGTCGCGCGAGGGGAGGGTGAAGGTGGGCCGGCCGGGCATGTGGAACTGCTCGCGCCCGGCATCGCGGTCCGGTCCCTTCGAGATCGCGAGCACGGGCAGGTCGTCGACGCCGAGATCGGCCATCGCCGCTTCGGCCACGGCCAGCTGGCCGCGTCCGCCGTCGATCATGACCAGGCCCGGCCACAGCCCCGCCTCGCGGTCCGGGTCCTCCTTGATGGCGCGCGCGAAACGGCGGGTCAGCATCTCGCGCATCATCGCATAGTCGTCGCCGCCGGTGGTCGCGCCCGCCGCGCCGCCGGGCGCATCGCGGCCGGTCGTGCGGATGTTGAACTTGCGATACTGGTTCTTCACGAAGCCTTCGGGTCCGGCGACGATCATCGCGCCGACCGCGTTGGTGCCCTGGATGTGGCTGTTGTCGTAGACCTCGATCCGCTCGGGTGCGGCGTCGAGGCCGAGCGTCTGGGCCAACTGGTCCAGCAGGCGGCGATGGGTCGCGCTTTCGGCAAGCCGCCGGCCCAGGGCCTCGCGCGCATTGTCGGTGGCGTGCTTGACCGCCACCCGCTTGGCGCCGCGCTGCGGAACCGACAGGCGGACGCGCCGCTCGGCGCGCAGCGTCAGGGCCTCTTCGATGAGGCCCGCCTCGCGCGGCGTCTCGCTCAACAGGACCGAGGGCGGCGGCGGCTTGTCGTCATAGAACTGGCCCAGGAAGGCCGCCAGGATGTCGGCGCTGTCGAGACCCTTGTCATGTGCCGGGAAATAGGCGCGGTTGCCGTAGTTGCAGCCGCCGCGGAAGAAGAAGGCCTGGATGCAGCTCTGCCCGCCCTGCTGCTCCAGGGCGATGACGTCGGCATCCTCCAGCCCGTCGAGATTGATGCCCTGATGGGCCTGGACCTGCGTGAGTGCGCGGATGCGGTCGCGAAGGCTGGCGGCCTGCTCGAAATCGAGTCGTTCGGCGGCGTCCTGCATCTGCCCGGCGAGGCGAGCCTGAACGGCATGGCTTTCGCCGGCGAGGAACTGCTGCGCCTCGTCGACCAGTTCGGCGTAGGAGTCCGGCCGGACCCGGCCGACGCAGGGCGCGGCGCAACGCTTGATCTGATATTGCAGGCAGGGCCGGGTACGGCTCTGGAACACGGCGTCGGAGCAGTTCCGCAGCAGGAAGGCGCGCTGCAGGGTGGTGATCGTGCGGTTGACCGCGCCGGCCGAGGCGAAGGGACCGAAATAGGCGCCCTTGCGGTCGCGCGCGCCGCGATGCTTCACGATCTGCGGATAGGTGTGGTCGCCGGTGATCAGGATGAAGGGAAAGCTTTTGTCGTCGCGCAGCAGCACGTTGTAACGCGGGCGCAGACGCTTGATCAGGTTCGATTCGAGCAGCAGCGCCTCGACCTCGGTATGGGTCGTGACGAACTCCATCGCCGTGGTCTCCGCGACCATCCGCTGCAGCCGGACCGGCAGCCGGCCGGCCTGGGCATAGGTGGCGACGCGTTTCTTGAGATTGTGCGCCTTGCCGACATACAGGGCGTCGCCGCGGGCGTTCAGCATCCGGTAGACGCCGGGAGAGGAGGGCAGGGTCGCCAGCTGGGCCCGGATGACCTCGGTTCCGGACAGCAGGCTGCCGCCCGCCGGAGGCGGGGCGTCGGATTCGGAGGATGCGGGCGAATCGACCATCGTCCCTAATGTTCGCATGGAGCCTCCGCACGTCAACGGATGGCGCCGGTTGATCAGGGCCTTATCGGACGCGGACTGCGTTCGTTCCCGGCCCCGTTAACGATTCCGCCACATATCCACGATTCCTGTGGATAAGGTTGTTGAAAATCCGGAGCCTCGATCCGCCGGGCCTGAAAAATCCGGGGCTTGGCCTGTTCGCACAAAAAATAGGCAAAAAATATAACCTATTGCTGCAAAACAACTTTTTAAAGTCAAGTCGCAGAAAATCTCTAAAATCCCAGCGATTTCGTCGAAGGTTCGAGCCGGCGGGGCGCGCATCCCCTTCTGTGCACAACTTCCAGCGGCCGGCGTTGCCGGAATATGTCTTTTCTATGAAAGGGTTGCGCGAAAAGGCTGCGGCGCCGGCCCAGGTCACTCGTCGATCCGGTCGTCGGGCGAGGGGGTTGCCCAGCCCAGATGCTGCCCGCCATCCAGCGCGATCATTTGCCCCGTCATCGACCGGGCCGACAGGATGAGTCGCAGCGCCGCCACGATGTCGGCCGTGTCCGTCGGCCGCCCCAGCGGCACGCGCGCGGCTTGCCGGGCGAATTGCTCGGCGGTCTGGCGCGGGCTGGGCAGGGTGGGACCCGGACCGATCGCGTTCACCCGGATGCGCGGCGCCAGGGCGACGGCCAGCGTCTGCGTCAGCGTCCACAGCCCGGCCTTGCTGAGCGTATAGGAGAGGAAGTCGGGCGAGAGGTTCCAGACCCGTTGGTCGAGGATGTTGACGACGGTCCCCTCCATGTCGGGCGGCAATGCGGCCGCCATCGCCTGAATCAGGACGAACGGGGCCCGCAGGTTCACCGCCATATGAAGGTCCCAGGACGCCTTGGTCGCACTGGCCGCGTCGTCCCGCTCGAAGACGGACGCGTTGTTGACCAGGCATGCGACCGGGCCGAGGGCGGCGGCGGCGCGCGGCAGGAGATCGGCGACGGCGCCTTCGTCGGTGAGGTCCGCAGGCAGGACGGCGGCCCGTCCCCCGGCGGTGCGGATGGCCGCGACCGCCGCCGCGGCATCGGCCATGGAATGATTGCAGTGGAGCGCGACGGCCCAGCCATCCGCCGCGAGGGCCGTTGCGATGGCCCGACCGATGCGGCGGCCGCCCCCCGTCACCAGAACCGTCCGCGGCGGCGTCATGCCCATCTCCGAGAATCGGTCGGAAAATTAAACATCTTAACCCTTTTCCAGAAATAACCTTGCGCCGATGGCGGCCATTTCGTCATAATCCGTTCCCAAGCCGTTTGGCGACGGCCTCAGACGGATCATCCGGCGGCATCTTGCAGAGCCGCACGGGATAAACCAAGCGTCCGCGGAAGCCCGTCGCCGAAAGAAACGGATGAAACGGGGCCGTGCCGGAGTCATCGCCGTCACAAGGACCCCCCTAAGAACAGGTCTGGCCGCCTATGCGGCCCAGGCGGATTTTGGGAGACGAAGCATGACAGGCAGCAACAGCCGGAGTCTGTCCGGCATTTCCTCCGCATTGGCGGTCGCGGTCCTTTGCGCGGGCACCGCCATGCCCGCGCTGGCGCAGGGCAAGGTCGAAGCGCGGATCAGCACAACACCGGGACCCGGCAGCATCAACGTTGCCGAGATGGATCTGTTCGCGAATCTGGCGGAACTGTATTCGCGCGGTTCCATCGAAGGAAAGGTGTTCCACTCCAGCGTGCTCGGCAAGGAGCGGGCGCAGCTTGAAGGTCTCGTCACCGGGTCGCACGATGTCTTCGTCCACATTTCGGCGATCACCGGCAAGTTCCCGGCGGTACGCCTGTGGGATCTCCCCTTCCTGTTCGAGAACACGGACCAGGTGATGCGGCTGATCAACAGCGACATCGCCAAGGACTGGGAGGCGGCGATGGCGAAGGAGAACATCGTCTATCTCGGAACCTGGGGGTTCGGCTACCGCCAGTTCACGGTCCGCAACAAGCCATACAACTCGCCGGCGGATCTGGTCGGACAGAAGCACCGCATTCCGGGCGGCAAGTCGAAGCAACTGCTGTTCGAGGCGCTGGGAGCCAGCCCTTCCACAATCGCGTTTTCCGAACTGTATCAGGCGCTGAACACCGGGGTCGTGGACAGTCAGGACAACCCGATGGATCTGATCTACGTCACCAAGTTCCACGAGGTGACGAACTACATTTCGCTGCTCAACTACGTCTACAACCCGCTGATCACCATCGCCGGACGGCCGTTCTGGGACAAGCTGACGGCGGCGCAGCAGGCGGCCATGCGGCGGGCGGCGCAGGATGTGGAAGGCTGGTCGATCAACGAGGCCAACATGCGGGACGCCTTCGCGCTGGAAAATAAGCTCAAGGAGCGACCCGACTACAAGGTGAACCGCCTCGATCCGGCAACGCTTCCGCAATGGCGCGAAAAAGCCAAAGCGGTCTATTCGGCCTTCGCCGAAGAGACCAGTCAGCGGTATCTGGATGCCATCCGGAAGACCGTGGAAAAGGGCGGCTACTACGATGTCGGCACGCTGAACTGACCCCCTCCGCATGAGGGTGTCCGACCTGTCCGCGCGATCGATGCCGGTAGCGGACAGGTCGGGGCAGCGCCGCACCGGCCCTATCGGCCGCCGCCCGACCCGGCAAAACGGCAATCAACGGGGCAACGGCAATCCGCCGTAAATCTGGGGAGAGATGCGTATGGGAATGCAGCAGAATCTTTATCGCTACGCCAAACCGGCAGCCATCGCGGGGGCTTGCATCCTGTCGATGTCGGCGACGGCCCTGGCCCAGGGCAAGCTTGAGGCGAAGATCAGTTCGACGGCCGGCCCCGACAGCATCAATACCGTCGAGATGGAGATGTTCTCGAAGCTGGTCGACCTGTACACGAACGGGTCGGTCGAAGGGAAGGTCTTCACCCTCGCGCAGCTGGGCAAGGAACGTGCCCAGCTCGAAGGCCTCGTGCTGGGCACGCATGATGTGTTCCTGCACATCTCGTCGATCACCGGCAAGTTCCCGGCCGTCCGGTTCTGGGACCTGCCCTTCCTGTTCACCGACACCGATCAGGTCTTCCGGCTGATCAACAGCCAGGCCCGCAAGGACTGGGAAGACGCGATGGCGAAGGAGAACATCGTCTATCTCGGCACCTGGGGTTACGGCTACCGCCAGTTCTCGATCCGCAACAAGCCCTATGCCACGCCGGCGGACCTCGTCGGGCAGAAGCACCGGATTCCGGGCGGCAAGTCCAAGCAGATGGTGTTCGAGGCCCTGGGTGCGAACGTGTCCACGGTCGCCTTCGCGGAACTCTACCAAGCGCTCAGCGCGGGCGTGGTCGACAGCCAGGACAACCCGATCGACCAGATCTACACCATGAAGTTCCACGAGGTCACCGACTACATCTCGATGATCAACTACATGTACAACCCGCTGATCGCGATCGCCGGCAAGCCGTTCTGGGATAAGCTGTCGCCCGATCAGCAGGCGGCGTTCAAGCTGGCCGGCCGGGACGTCGAGGCGTGGTCGCTGAACCTCGCCAACTGGCGCGACGCCAATGCGCTGGACAAGATCCGGAAGGACAAGCCGAGCATCAAGGTCAACCATCTCGATCCGAAAACCATCCCGCAATGGCGCGAGAAGGTGAAGCCGGTCTACGCGGCCTTCGAGGAGGAGACCAACAAGGAGTATCTGGCCGAGATCATGAAGACGGCCGATGGCGGCTACTACAAGGCCGGTACCCTGAAATAAATCTCTCCCCGCCTCGGCGCTCCGGCGCCGCAGCGGCCTTCCCCGGTCGGCCCTTGGGCCGGCCGGGGTTTCGTTTTTTGGGCCGGACGGATGACGGGAGCGCATGGCTGGAGCGGTACTGTCTGGCGTAAGGTCTGCGTCAAGATGGAGGCACGCCACAAGAAATGCGCTTAGCGCATGTCATTCATGCTTTTGCTGCGGGTTCTGGATGGCCCAGGGCCCTTGCCGTTTTCCGGCCACCCTTCGCATCATGCATTTATGAACCCCTCTTAGATGTCTTGGCTGCATGATCCTCGCCCTTCGGTTCCTCATCGCGAACCGGTCGGCTAGGCCCATGAACCGCTGAGACCCCATCCAAGCGGGATAAACCGCTGTCCCTCGCTTCGCTGCGGGCTGGGCAGCGGTCGTGCAACCACGCCGATCGCCGGTGGCAGCGATCGGCCTGCAGGGGAGTTTCGCCGATGCGATCTCGGATCGTTGGACAGCAGTTGGGCGCGGTGGCCTTCGTGGCGGTCGCGGCCCTGACCGGTGCGCCGGCCATGGCTCAGGAAAAGATCGAAGTGAAGGTCGGCATCACGGTCGCCGACGACAGTATCAACGCCGAAGAAGGCCGGATGTGGGGCAAGCTCACCGAGCTCTACACCAACGGCCGCGTGACGACGAAGGTGTTCCCGTCCAGCCAGCTGGGCAAGGAGCGCGCGCAGTTGGAAGGCCTGGTGACGGGGTCGCATGAGACCTTCCTGCACATCTCGGCGATCACCGGCAAGTTCCCGTCGGTGCGGTTCTGGGACCTGCCGTTCCTGTTCGAGGACACGGACCAGGTGATGCGCACCGTCCACAGCGACCTGTGGAAGGACTGGGAAGCGGAGATGGCGAAGGAGAACATCGTCTATCTCGGCACCTTCGGATACGGCTATCGCCAGTTCGCCGTCCGCAACAAGGCTTACAACTCGCCGGCCGACCTCGTCGGGCAGAAGCACCGCATCCCGGGCGGCAAGTCGAAGATGATGCTGTTCGAGGCGCTGGGCGCGAACGTGTCCACGGTCGCGATGGCCGAGCTGTATCAGGCGATGAGCTCGGGCGTTGTCGACAGCCAGGACAACCCGATCGGCATCATCTACGCGCAGAAGCTGCACGAGGTGTCGAACTACATCTCGCTGATCAACTACAACTACAACCCGCTGATCCTGATCGCCGGCAAGCCCTTCTGGGACAAGCTGGACAAGGAAGCGCAGGCGGTGCTTAAGCGCGCGGCCTGGGAAGTCCAGGGCTGGTCGATCAAGTACGCCGAGCTGGATGACGAGGTCTATCTGAAGAAGATCCTCGCCGACCGTCCGCAGATCAAGATCAACGAGCTGGACCCGGCGACGCTGCCGGCCTGGCGCGAAAAGTCGAAGCCCGTCTACGAGGCCTTCAAGGAAGAAGCCGGCCCGACCTACGCCGAGAACGTGTTCAACGTGGCGAAGGGCGGCTACTACAAGCCCGGTACGCTCGGCAAGTAAGCCGCGGAAGATCGTCTTTCCGAGGCGCCCCGGCCGGAAACGGCCGGGGCGTTTTGCGTTTCGCCAGCCCCATCGAATACGCATAACACGCTGCCGCAAAATGGCTTTGCGCTCGCCGCCCTGCCCGACTAGGGTGCGGCCCCATCCGATGGCGGGCATTGCGCGGCGCTTGTCCTGCGCCCCATCCGCCCGTCTCCCCAAACACCAAGAACGGGAGAGTAACGTATGACGTCGCAGTGCGTACGCAGAATGGCAATGGCCGGAACGGCCGTGCTGGTCGGCCTGTCGGGCCTTCTGGCCACCCCGGCCATGGCACAGGAAAAGGTCGAAGTCCGTCTCGGCCTGACGACCCCCGACGACAGCATCAACGGCGTCGTCGGGCATATGTGGGACAAGCTGGCGCAGACGCTCAGCAACGGCCGCGTGACGGTGAAGGTGTTCCCGTCGGGCCAGCTGGGCAAGGAGCGGGCGCAGCTGGAAGGCCTCGTGACCGGTTCGCACGATGCCTTCGAGCATATCTCGGCCTATACCGGCAAGTATCCGGAACTGCGCTTCTGGGACCTGCCCTTCCTGTTCCAGAACACCGACCAGGTGACGCGTCTCGCCTATAGCGGGATGCAGCAGGACCTCGCAAAGGTCTTCGACAAGGAAGGCATGGTCTATCTGGCCACGGTCGGTTACGGCTACCGCCAGTTCTCGGTCCGGAACAAGGCGTACAACTCGCCGGCCGACCTGATCGGGCAGAAGCACCGCATTCCGGGCGGCAAGTCGAAGATGATGCTGTTCGAGGCGCTGGGCGCAAACGTGTCCACCGTGTCCTTCCCGGAACTGTACCAGGCGCTCGCGCAGGGCGTGGTGGACAGCCAGGACAACCCGATCCAGATCATCCACAGCGCGAAGTTCCATGAAGTGACGAACTACCTGTCGCTTCTGAACTACGTCTACAATCCCAACATCATCGCCGCCGGCAAGCCCTTCTGGGACAAGCTGGACAAGGATGCGCAGAAAGTCCTGAAGGAATCGGCCAATCTCGTGCAGGGCTGGTCGATCCAGGCCGCCGAGCGGTTCGACGCCGAGTACCTGACCAAGATCAAGGACGAGAAGCCGAGCATCAAGATCAACACGCTCGACCCGGCGACGCTTCCGCAGTGGAAGGAAAAGGCCAAGTCGGTCTATGCGGCCTTCGAGGAAGAGACCAGCAAGGCTTTTGCCGAGAACATCTATCAGACCGTCGATGGCGGCTTCTACAAGCCGCAGGTGAAGTAACCCGGCTTTTCCGGCTCACTTCGAATTCGGCGACCGGCGCCGCGCGGCAACGCGCGGCGCCGGTTTCGTGTCCGGAAGCCGGCGCGTCCGCAGCCGGATGTTCCGCCTCTCTATGCGGCGCGGGAACGCGGTGTGCGCGTATCGCGAACCTTTCCCGTTTGACCTCTCATGCAGATTCTCGCTAGCTTCTATGCATTAGGCGGGCGTCGCGGTAGCGAAGTCCGTCATGCAAGAGCGCATCACGCGCTCATCAATGAATTAGGAGAGGAAGCGCGATGAAAATCTCTACGGGGGAGATGGGCTGGCTGCGGCCGGCCGGAAAGCTATTGATGGCGGGCGTTGCCGCCTTCGGCTTCACCGCTGCCGCCGCAGCGTAGGAGAAGGTCGAGGTCAAGCTGGGCATCACGACGGCGGATGACAGCATCCTCGCGATCAACGGCCGCATGTGGGACAAGCTGGTCCAGAACATGACCAACGGTCGCGTATCGGTGAAGGTGTTCCCGTCGGGCACGCTGGGCAAGGAACGCGCCCAGTTCGAAGGCCTGGTGACGGGTTCGCACGAAACCTTCCTGCACATTTCGGCCTATACGGGCAAATATCCGGAAGTGCGGTTCTGGGATCTGCCCTTCCTGTTCCCGGACACCGACGCGGTCACCCGCGTCTTCTTCAGCGGCATGTACGAAGACCTGGAGAAGGCGTTCGACAAGGAAGGCATGATCTATCTGGGCAGCTGGGGCTACGGCTACCGGCAGTTCTCGATCCGCAACAAGCCCTACAACGCGCCGGGCGATCTGGTCGGCCAGAAGCACCGGATTCCGGGCGGCAAGTCCAAGCAGCTGCTGTTCGAGGCGCTGGGCGCCAACGTGTCGACGGTCTCGATGGTCGAGCTGTATCAGGGATTGCAGTCGGGCGTCGTCGACAGCCAGGACAACCCGATCCAGATCATCTACAGCCAGAAGTTCCACGAGGTGTGCCCATACATCTCGCTGCTGAACTACAACTACAATCCGAACATCCTGGCCGCCGGCAAACCCTTCTGGGCTAAGCTGGACAAGGAAGCCCAGGACGCGCTGAAGAAGTCGGCCTACATCATGCAGGGCTGGTCGACCCAGGCGGCCGAGCGCTTCGACGCCCTGTATCTGACGAAGATCAAGGAAGAGAAGCCCGACATCAAGATCAACACCTTCGATCCGGCCACGCTGCCGGCATGGAAGGAGAAGTCGAAGCCGGTCTATGCCGCCTTCGAGGAAGAAACCAGCAAGGCCTATGCCCAGAACGTCTATCAGACGGTCGAAGGCGGCTTCTGGAAGCCTCAGTATAAGTAAGACGGCCTTCGCCGTTCTTGCGCCGGTACGGTCGATCCAGACCGTACCGGCCAGGCGAGGCTCCGCTTCGGGTCCTGCCGGGCGTCGCGCCAATACGGCGCCCGCCACCGGCGGCCGATAGCCCCCGCCTTTCCGCGGGACGTATTCGTTCCGCGCTGTGTCCCCAATCCGACTGCCTCCCCGCATCCGAACGGTCCGCCCGCCCGCATGCGCGGGCACCGTCCGACACGTCCTTGGCCGCAGCATCGACGGTTTGGCGGCGCCATCGGGGCGGTTCAGCGGGCGCTTCGAGACCGCAGGCCCTCTTTCCGGCAGGCGGAAGCGCTCATGCCGGGTGAATTTCGGGGCTCACCCATAACGATTCTTGTATTTCGGTCATGCACGAAGGTAATTTGATCGCTTAATCCGTTCTGCCGAACAGGGCAGAGGTCGAGCCGCCCAGGCGGCTCGACGGGGCGGCTCGATAAGTATGCGAAACTGCTAGGGGGACGTGGAGACGAACAGCACGCCACTAAAATCGGAACGTCACGTGCCGGCGACCTTGCGCCGGCAGCCATGAG
>JBFWNZ010000093.1:0-11646 GCA_050250795.1 Alphaproteobacteria bacterium
GGCCATCGCGGTCTGCACCACATAGCCGGCGCAGTTATGCACCAGCTTGGCGACCGAGCCGGCGCCGATCGGACCGACATAGGCGATCTGGTCGCCCATCGACTTCAAGGTCGGCAGGATGCGCTCGAAGGTCGCCTTGTCGCCGCCGACCCAGATCGCCATCTTGCCGCTCTTGGCGCCGTCCGGCCCGCCGCTGACCGGCCCGTCCAGCACCTCGACGCCCTGCTTGGCGAACTCGGCATGGATACGCCGCATCACGGTCGGCGAATTGGTGCTGAGGTCGAGGTAGACCTTGCCCCTGGCCAGCCCCTCGACCAGCCCGTTCTGGCCCAGCGCCACCGCCTCCACCTCGGGCGGTCCCGGCAGCGAGGACAGGATCAGGTCCGACTGCTCGGCCACCGCCTTCGGGCTCTCCGCCCAGACAGCGCCCGCCTGGATATGCTGCCCCGCCGCCTGGCGGGTGACGTCATGGACGACCAGCGAATGGCCGCCCTTGATCGCGTTCATCGCGATGCTGGCACCCATCGTGCCGAGACCGATGAAGCCGACCTTCATGCCCTTCCTCCCCATGGTGATGTTGGCGCGAGGTTAGCGGGTTGCGGGACGCGGGTCGAGGTCATCAAACAGCTGCGGAATTTGTACACGCCCTCACCATCCGTTAGCATTGACTTCTTCGGAGCGGAATTTGAGCGGCTAATTCCGATTAATATGCATTGGAAGATATGGATTAAGTGCAAATTTATTTTATGTTAACACTACCGTTTATAGCGGTCATCATATTTGTGTAAATGCCGTTAAGAATCATCCAGATTATCCCTATGAAACAAGAGTAAAATGGCGCTGTATGGCAATTCATCCGACCCATCTATCCCACCAATTATGTGCTATCGGCGGGAGATCCTGCCGCATATTATCAAGCCCACGAACCATTAAGTATAAACCTGTTAATAGACCAATCAATTTCGCATCCAATTCTTGTTGATAGAACATCATATATGCCCATGTTGCTATGGATGCCAGCACTTCGAGAAAACCATATAATAATCTTTTCCTTTGGCGAAATTTATACAACAAAATTCCGACGAAAAAAAAGAAAACCAACCCCCAGTACCCAGAGAATAACCACAAATTTTTATCATAGCCCGCTATCATGAAATATGCTGTAAAAGGCAAAGACACTACGAATAACAAATATAATATTAGAATTATAAGGGGGCCAAGCGAATTTTGTACGCCCCGATTATTCCAATTTGATGTTCTATAATGCACCCCTAACACTACGATTATGATCAAAATCGCTATAGGAATGAATGGCATATATTCTGCCGGCCGCATACTACGCTCTCCCAAATATGAGCTATTCTAAGCATCCATACTATTTAACCGGCCTCTGTTGCGCTCCCTCCGTCACCCCCACCGCCCCCTCGCGCTCCAGTTCCGCGATCTCGGCCTCGCCGAAGCCGATCTCCCGCAGGATGTCGCGGGTGTCCTCGCCATAGAGCGGCGCCGCCTTGCGCACTTGGGCCCTGGTCCGAGAGAACTTGACCGGACAGCCCAGCGTCTTCATCCGGCCGGCGCGGGGATGGTCCACCTCCACCACCATCTCGCGGGCGACGGTGTGCGGGTGGTCCAGCGCCTCGCCGATGGAGTGGACCGGGCCGACCGGCACGCCCACCGCCTCCAGCTTCTCGATCCAGTGCCGGCGCGGATGCTTCGTCAGCACCGCCTCCAGCGCCTCGGTCAGGGCCTCGTTGTTCCGGCGGCGGCTGCCGTTGTCCACGAAGCGCGGGTCCGCGATCAGCGCCTCGGGCGCGCCGATGGCGCGGATCAGCGCCTCCCAGTGCTTCTGGTTCGAGGCGCAGAGCACGGCGAAGCCGTCGGCGCAGCGATAGGCCTGGTAGGGCGAGGTCAGCGGATGCGCCGACCCCATCGGCCCGGCGGATTCGCCGGTCGCGAAATAGATCGCCGACTGCCAGTAGGTGTGCGACATCGCCGCCTCGATCAGCGAGGTCTCCACCAGCTGCCCCTCGCCGGTCTTGAGCCGGTTGGCATAGGCGGCGGTCACGCCCATCGCCAGCAGCATGCCGGCCGTGGTGTCGCTGAGCGGCGGCCCCACCTTCACCGGCGGGCGGCCCGGCGCCTCGCCGGTCACGCTCATCACGCCGCTGAAGGCCTGGGCGATCAGGTCGACGCCGCCGCGGTCGGACAGGGGGCCGGTCAGGCCGTAGCCGGAGGCCTTGCCGTAGACGAGGCCCGGATTGTCCTTGCGCAGTTCCTCATAGCCCAGGCCCAGCTTCTCCAGCGTGCCGGGGCGGAAATTCTCGATCAGGATGTCGGCGCCCTGGATCAGCTTGCGGATCGCGCGCTTGCCGCCCTCGGATTTGAGGTCGACCGCGAATCCCCGCTTGTTGCGGTTCATGATCATGAACGAGGCCGGCTCGCCGTTCACCGCCGGCGGGGTCAGCCGCCGCGTGTCCTCGCCGTCCGGCGTCTTCTCCACCTTGATCACGTCGGCGCCCATATCGGCCAGCATCAGGCCGCAGGTCGGCCCGGCCATGAACACGCTGAATTCCACCACCTTCACGCCGGCCAGCGGCCCCGTGGGTTGCGACGCCTTGGGCATCGTTTTTCCTCCCTTTGTCGGTTCCGGCGCCGCCGGCGTTCGATCCCGGCATTCGTCCGAAGCGGAAGCAGCATGACCGCTTCCTGTCCTTCGATCCAGACTTAGCGACGAGCATGGCCGAGGCTCGCGGCCGCAACCCGCCAGAGGCGACGGCCGCCGGTACCGGCCGGCGTGCAAGAATGCAACAGGCGGGAACAATATAGCCGACCATAAAGTCTAATTAACTATTATATATCAATATATTATAGAGCAATCGATTTGCCGGATGAGCTTCCATCGGGCAGACTCTCTCCACATATCTTTGCGGGAGAAAGTCAGCCATGCGGAATCGCCCAAGCCTGCCCATGGACCGCCGCGCCGTCCTCCAGATCGGCGCCGCCCTCGCCGTCACCGGTCCAGCCTCGGCGTCCGCACCGCCACGAACGCGGGAGATATCGATCCTCCGCACCTACACGGAACTGGTTCTCGATGGATCGGACCCGGAAAGTGAAGACCTGTTGCACCTCCGCGAGACACTGCCCGTCGGGACGCTGCTCGTACCCAGCATCGAGATCAGGGGGCCGAGCGAAGAATGGGACTACCGTATTCGACTCCACACGTCCGACGGGCGATACGCCGGTAACTTGTGGGTTGCCGTGTCGGAACCCATCCGCCGCCTGATGGAAGCGGGACTCCGCGTCGTCGGGCGCATCCATCCCCGTCGCGATGCGAATGGGGGAAATCTCGCTGTCGACATGCGGCTTGTTTACCCCAATACGGCATAACCGCGGCAGTTCGGCTCGCACTGCCGTTTGCCGACAACCATGACGATTGATAAGCTGCGGAAAAACACCCGCCTGGAGGAGGAGGCTGCCATGCCCGACGACGCTGCCCGCCCTGCGACGATGGCCGACATGCCGGTGCAGCGTCCGGTTGCACCCGCCTCCCCGGCCGCCGCGCGCGCGCGCTACTTCAATTCGGGCAATGCCTTCAACGTGCGGCTGTCGCCGGTGCCCGACATGGCCTTCACCGAGGAGCCGGTGCTGGCGCTGGCGCCGGACGCGCCCACGGGCTTCGTCGCCTGCGACATCGCCGACCGGCTCGACTGTCCCTTCCCGGCCACCACGCCGCTGGTGCTGGCGCGCTATGCCCGCATCCGGCCGGGCGAGCGGCTGTCCTCGGCCTTCAACTGCACCGCGGCGATCTGGTATGCGATATCCGGCTCGGGCGAGAGCACGGCCGGCGGCGAGAGCATCGTCTGGCGCGCCGGCGACGTGTTCCTGCTGCCGGGCGGCACGACATGGGACCACCGGGCGGGCCGCGACGGCGCCGTGCTGTGGGTCGTCACCAACGAGCCGCAGTTGGCCTTCGAGGGGTCGCGGGCGCCGTCCACGCATCGCGCGCCGGTGGTGCCGGTCCATTATCCGGCGGCCGAGATCGAGCGTCAGATCGACCGCATCTACCGCGTCGCGATGGGCGACGACACGGCCGGCCTCGCCCTCATCTTCTCATCCGAAGCGCAGGAGAAGGCGCGCAACATCACGCCCACCCTGACCCTCGCCATGAACACGCTGCCGCCCGGCAGCTTCCAGCGGCCGCACCGGCACAATTCGGTCGCGGTCACGCTCGTGGTGCGCGGCGAGCGCTGCTATTCGATGGTGGACGGACGGCGCAAGGACTGGACGCCCTGGGCCACGACCATCACGCCGCCCGTATCGGTCCACTCGCACCACAATGACGGGCCGTCCCAGGCCCGCTTCCTGATCGTCCAGGACGGCGGCTTCTACTACCACGCCCGCACAA
This sequence comes from Alphaproteobacteria bacterium, assembly GCA_050250795.1. GTDB lineage: Bacteria > Pseudomonadota > Alphaproteobacteria > UBA8366 > UBA8366 > JBFWNZ01. Next base: position 4,406 of record JBFWNZ010000093.1, read on the forward strand.
TGGGCTTCGAATTCAAGGGCTGACGGCGGCGTCGCCCGCTCTCCCCCTCATGCTGAGCCCGACGAAGCATGAGCGGCTTCATCCTCTGTGCAGCCTCATCCTTCGTCGGGCTCAGGATGAGGCGATGAAGCAGCAGGTCTTGGAAATCCACGTCTATATCCTGCGCTGCCGCGACGGCCGCTACTATGTGGGCCCGACCCGGACCAGCCTTGAGCAGCGCGTGGCAGAGCACAATGCCGGGGTCTATGGCGGCTACACAGCTTCGAGGCGCCCGGTAGAATTGGTTTACGCCTGCGGTTTCCAGCGTGCCACTGACGCAATCGCGGCCGAGCGCCAGTTGAAGGGCTGGAGCCGAGCCAAGAAGGCAGCGCTCATCGCCGGCGACATCGCGTTGCTGAAGCGGCTTTCACAGGGTCGGAGCCGTCCTCATCTCTCGTCAAGCGCCGGATGAGAACATGCCGCGCCCTCTCCCCTCATGCTGAGCCCGACGAAGCATGAGCGACGCCGGTCGCAGGGCCGCGCCGCAGCCAGTGGCGCAGCAGCACGGCCACGATGGCGAGGTTCGCGAGGTTCCACAGGAAACCGTTCAGGAAGGCCGCCTCGTAAGACAGAGTCAGGTCGAAGATCGCGCCCGACAGCCAGCCGCCCAGCGCCATGCCGGCCAGGGTCGATGACAGCACGAGGTTGACCCGCGTGCCCACCTGTCCGGCCGGAAAATTCTCGCGCACGATCATCGCATAGGCGGGCACGATGCCGCCCTGGAACAGGCCGAACAGCGTCGACAGCAGGTAGAGCGCGCCCAGCCCGTCGAACGGCAGAAACAGCAGCAGCGACAGGGCCTGCAAGGCCGAGCCGATCAGCAGGGTCGGCACCGCGCCGATCCGGTCGGCGACCCAGCCGAACACCAGCCGGCTGACCACCCCGGCGCCCAGCATCAGCGACAGCATCTCCGCCCCGCGTCCCGTCCCGTAGCCCAGATCGCCGCAATAGGCGACGATATGCACCTGGGGCATCGACATGGCGACGCAGCAGGCCAGCCCCGCCAGCATCAGCAGCGCCTGGAGCGCCAGCGGCGGGAACCCGGCAAGCGTGCCGCGCCCCGCGGATGCCGCCGCCTGCGGCGCGGCGGCGCGCAGCACCGGCGCCCGGCGGCGCATCGCAAAGGCCAGCGGCAGCAGGGTGACGGCACAGAAGATGCCGATGCCGATATGCGTCTGCCGCCAGCCGACCGTCTCGACGAAATGGTGGATCACCGGCGGCCATGACGCGCCAGCGAGATAGCTGCCGCAGGCGACGATGGCGACCGCCGCGCCGCGCCGCCGCACGAACCACAGCGAGATGTCCGCAATCACCGGGCCGAAGGTCGCCGAGGTGCCCAGCAGCCCGATCAGCAGCCCATGGACCAGCGCGAACTGCCAGATGCTCTCTGCGAAGGCGGCACCGACATAGCCCAGGCCCAGCGCGACCGCGCCGATGGCCGCCGGCAGCACGATGCCGAAGCGGTCGGCCAGCCGCCCCATCGCGACCCCGCCCACGACCAGCCCCATCATGACGAGCGTGTAGGGCAGCGCCGCGTCGCCGCGGTGCACGCCGAACTCCGCCTGCACCGCCGGCAGCGCGACCACGACCGACCACATGCCGACGCCGCCGATGGTGCTGATCGCCACGGCGGCGACCAGACGCATCCAGGCATAGGCGGAATCGGGTTCGGGCCCGTCCCCGAGGGCGGGCTGCGGCGGTATGCTGGCGGTACTCACGGCGGAAGGTCCTTGCTGCGGCTTGGCGCGGGCCGGCGATCCTATCCGGAACCGGCAGCGGCGGCGAGAGCGCTTCGCGGCCGCGCCGGATCGTTCTATAGGAGGGCGCCGATCACCATATCGACGCGATCATGCTGCGACTGACCGAACTCCGGCTTCCGCTCGACCATCCCGAGGACGCGCTCGACGCGGCGATCCGCCGGCGGCTGAAGCTGTCGCCGGCCGACCCGATGCGCTTCACCGTCGCCCGGCGCGGCTACGACGCCCGCAAGCCGGCGGCGATCCAGCTCGTCTATTCGGTCGATGTCGCGCTCGACCGCGAGGCGGCGGTGCTCCAGCGGCTGCGCGGCGACCGCCATGTCGGCCCTGCCCCGGACACGTCCTACCGCTTCATCGCCAAGGCGCCGCCGAATCTGACGCAGCGGCCGGTGGTGGTCGGCATGGGGCCCTGCGGCCTGTTCGCCGGGCTGCTGCTGGCGCAGATGGGCTTTCGGCCGCTGATCCTGGAACGCGGCAAGATCGTGCGCGAGCGAACGGTCGACACCTTCGCGCTGTGGCGCCGCCGCGTCCTCAACCCCGAATCCAACGTGCAGTTCGGCGAAGGCGGCGCCGGCACCTTCTCCGACGGCAAGCTGCACAGCCAGGTCAAGGACCCGCGCCATCTGGGGCGCAAGGTGCTGACCGAGTTCGTGGCCGCCGGCGCGCCGGCGGAGATCCTCTATGTCAGCAAGCCGCATATCGGCACCTTCCGCCTCGTCTCGATGGTCGAGGCCATGCGCGCCGGCATCCAGGAACTGGGCGGCGAGATTCGATTCCAGAGCCGGGTCGAGGACATCCTGATCGACACGGCGCCGGACGGCACCCGGCAGGTGCGCGGGCTGGTGCTGGCGGATGGCGAGGCGATATCCACCGGGCATGTCGTGCTGGCGGTCGGGCACAGCGCCCGCGACACCTTCAGCATGCTCCACGCACGCGGCGTCCATATCGAGGCCAAGCCGTTTTCCATCGGCGTGCGCATCGAGCATCCGCAATCGCTGATCGACCGGGCCCGCTTCGGCCCCAATGCCGGAAACCGGCTGCTGGGCGCCGCCGACTACAAGCTGGTGCATCACTGCGCCAACGGCCGTTCGGTCTACAGCTTCTGCATGTGCCCCGGCGGCACGGTGGTGGCCGCGACCTCGGAGGCCGGCCGCGTCGTCACCAACGGGATGAGCCAGTATTCCCGCGCCGAGCGTAACGCCAACAGCGGCATCGTCGTCGGCATCACGCCCGACGACTATCCCGGCCATCCGCTGGCCGGCATCGACTTCCAGCGCCATTGGGAGGAACAGGCTTTCGCAGCCGGCGGCGGCGACTATTCCGCGCCGGGGCAGCGGGTCGGCGACTTTCTGGCCGGCCGGCCCTCCACCGCGCTGGGATCGGTCGCCCCGTCCTACCGTCCCTCGGTCACGCCCACATCGCTGGACCGCTGCTTGCCGGACTTCGCGGTCGCCGCGCTGCGCGAGGCGCTTCCGGCCTTCGCACGCAAACTCGACGGCTACGCCATGGACGACGCGGTGATGACCGGCGTGGAGACCCGCACCTCCTCGCCGATCCGCATCCGCCGCGACGACGGCTTTCGCAGCATCAACACCGCCGGGCTCTACCCGGCCGGCGAAGGCGCCGGCTATGCGGGCGGCATTCTGTCGGCGGGGATCGACGGAATCCGCGTCGCGGAGGCGGTGGCCTTGAGCATGACGGGCGGCGACCCAACATCTCTTGGCGGGCGCCGCGGAACCGGCGAGAGTTGGGGTTGAGGAAACGGGGGCAGTCGATGCGAAAGTCGAAATCCATCCGGCTGGTGCTGCTGGGCAGCGCCGGTCTGGCGCTTGGTGCCTGCGACGAGGCGCCGCCGCCCGATGCGCGCTTCTTCGCCGATGTCGGCGAATGCGCCGCAAGCTATGACGAGGCGCGCTGCAACGAGGCGTTCGCCAAGAGCCGTCAGGCGTTCAGCGACGAGGCGCCGCGCTATACCCGCAAGGAGGAATGCGAGGCCGAGTTCGGCGTCGGCAACTGCGAGACCGAGACGACCAGCGGCGGCGGCAGCTTCTTCCTGCCGATGATGATGGGCTACATGATGGGCAGCGCGTTCAACCAGCCCGTCTATCGCGGCCCGGACGGCCGGGCGCTCATGCGCAGCGGCGGCAAGTCCTACAATGTCGGCAGCTTCGCGGGCGCGGGCCGCAACGCGGCCTTCCGGCAGGCGCCGATCACCCCCATTCAGCGCGGCGGCTTCGGCAGCACGGCCACCGCCTATAATTCCTCCTCCGGCGGCTGACCGCCTTGCGCCGCCTGGCGATGGAGCCCCGGCCCGACTGGCGCGGGCATGTCGAGCGCGACCTGGGCTTCGCCTTCCACACCATCGACGGGGCGCCCTATTGGGACGAAACCGCCTGCTATGCCTTCACGGCGGCGCAGGTGGACGAGATCGAGGCGGCGGCGGCGGAACTGGAGCAGATGGCGCTGGAACTGGTCGACCGCTCGGTGCGTGCCGGCGAGGAGGCCTATCGCCGCCTGCACATCCCCGAAGCGGCATGGCCCGCCATCGAACGCAGCTGGGCGCAGCAGGACCGCAACCTCTACGGCCGCTTCGACCTGCGCTATGACGGTGCCGGGCCGCCCAGACTGCTGGAATACAACGCCGACACGCCCACCGCGCTGTTCGAGGCCTCGGTGGTGCAGTGGGACTGGCTGGAGGCGTTGTGGCCCGGCCGCGACCAGTTCAACTCGATCCATGAACGGCTGATCGAGGCATGGCGGAACTTCGGCCTCGACCGCACGCCCGTGCATTTCGCGGCCGTCGGCGGCCATGCCGAGGACGGCGGCACCGTGGACTATCTGCGCGACACCGCCATGCAGGCCGGGCTCACGACCGAGCGCATCGATATCGAGCGCATCGGCTGGGACGGCTGGCGCTTCCTGGACGAGCAGGAACGGCCGATCGAGGCGCTGTTCAAGCTCTATCCCTGGGAATGGCTGATCCGCGAGGAATTCGGCACGCATCTTCTCTCCGGCGCGGCAAGGGTGATCGAGCCGGCCTGGAAGATGGTGCTGTCGAACAAGGCCGCGCTCGCCGCGTTGTGGCAGATGGCGCCGGGCCATCCGAACCTACTGCCCGCCGCGCTCGACCCGGCCGGCATCGACGGCCCGATGGTCCGCAAGCCCATCTACGGCCGCGAGGGCGCCAATGTGCAGATCATCGAGAACGGCCGCGTCACCGCCGAGACGCGGGGCGCCTATGGGGCCGAGGGCTTCGTCTATCAGGCCCAGGCGCCGCTGCCAGCCTTCGACGGCCACTATCCGGTCATCGGCGCCTGGATGGTGGCAAGCCAGCCGGCGGGCATGGGCATCCGCGAGGATTCCACCGCCATCACCCGCGACACCAGCCGCTTCGTCCCCCACTTCTTCGAGTGACCGCCATGACGATCATGCTTTCCCTTCAGGGCCTTGGCAGCTTCCTCAGCTATTTCGCCGCCGCCGTCGCGGCCGAGACGGTGTTCGTGCTGCTCTACATGGCGGTGACGCCGCATCGCGAGATGGCGCTGATCGAGTCCGGCAATACCGCCGCGGCCGTAAGCCTGGGCGGCGCCATCCTCGGCTTCACCCTGCCGCTGGCCAGCGCGGTGGCCAACAGCGTCTCGCTGGTCGATATGGCGGTGTGGAGCGTGATCGCCCTCATCGTGCAGCTTGTCGTGTTCCTGCTGGCCAGCCTGTTCCTGCGCGGCCTGTCGCACCGCATCGAGGCCGACAACATGGCCGCCGGCATTACGCTCGCCGCCGCCTCGCTCGCGATCGGCGTGCTCAACGCGGCCAGCATGACCTACTGATCCCAGGAGTGCCCCCTGTATTCGGCCGGGCCTCTTGTCGCCAGCACCTTGTCGATCCGCCGCCCGTCGAGGTCCAGCACCTCGAAGCGCCAGCCCTCGACGGTAACCGCCTCGCCCTCGACAGGCAGCCGCCCGAATGCCGTCAGAAGCATGCCCGCGACCGTGCTGTAGGCCGCCGGCTGCGGCAGGGGGAAGCCAAGCGTATCGGCGAGTTCGTCCGCGGGCATCGCACCCGCCACCAGATACGACCCGTCCTCTCGCGCGGTCAGCTTGGGCTCGGCGGGCCCGTCCTCGTCATGGAACTCGCCGGCGATGGATTCCAGGATGTCGGCAAGGGTGACGACGCCCTCGAAATGCCCGTATTCGTCATGGACCAGTGCCAGATGCACCGGCGATTCCTTGAGGATGCGTACCGCCTCAAGCGCTTCCAGGGTCTCCGGAATCACCGGCGCCGGACGGACCAGCCGATGCGGCTCGAAGCCGACGCCGCCGAGAACCGCATCCAGCGCGTCCTTCGCCTGGATGATGCCGACCGCGTCGCGCATCGGCCCTTCGAAGACGACCAGCCGGGAATGCGGGCTCTCGACCAGCCGCCGGCGCACCGTGTCGGCGGGTTCGGACAGGTCGATGGAATGCACCTCATGGCGCGGCGTCATCACGGCACGCACCCGGCGGTCGCCCAGCCGCAGCACCGCGGCGATCATCGCCCGCTCCTCGGGCTCCACCATGCCGGCGCTCTCGGCCTCGGCGACCAGCATCTTGATCTCCTCGTCCGTCACCTTGGCCTCGCCCTCGCCGCGCCGCCCGAACAGCGACAGCACCGCGCGGCTGGACATGTCCAGCAGCCACACCGCCGGCGCCCCCAACCGCGCCAGCATCTGCATGGCCGGCGCCACGGTGCAGGCCACCGGCTCCGGATTGCGCAATGCCAGGCGCTTGGGAACCAGTTCGCCGCCGATCACGGAGAGATAGGTGATGAGCCCGACGACCAGCGCCACCGAGGCCGGCTCGGCGACGTCGTCCGGCACGCCCTGCGACAACAGCCAGCCCGCCAGCCGCTCGCCCAGCGTCGCGCCCGAGAACGCACCGGCCAGGATGCCGACCAGGGTGATGCCGATCTGCACCGAGGAGAGGAACCGGCCCGGATCGGCGGCCAGCGCAAGGGCGGCGCGCGCACCGCGCCGGCCGCGCGCCGCCATGGCCTTGAGCCGCGCCCGCCGGGCGGACACGATGGCGAGTTCCGACATCGCCAGCAGTCCGTTGACGGCGATCAGGATCAGAACGATGGCGAATTCGGCGGCAAGCATGGTCCCGGAACGCAGCGGCGGGCGAGGCGTCGCCGTCTGCCGTTCCGACACTATCGCAAGCGCATGGCCGCCCCGCAACCGCTGCACCCGGCACAACGGCCAAACGCTTTCCCGTCCCACCGACTGCGCGTAGGATGGTCCGGACAAATTCCTGGGAGGAAACCGCATGCCCGGAACCGTGCAAACCGGCAGCGCCGAACATCCGCATCGCATCGACCTGCCTTGCGACTGGTACAGCGCCGAGCTTTACCGCGACACGTCCTGGATCTGGCCCATCGAACCCCGGCACGTCGATGAGATCGACGCCGCGT